>CAZKMH010000006.1:0-11205 GCA_964553395.1 uncultured Rikenellaceae bacterium
TAAATGCAACACCTGTTGCGGAGGTATCTCCCATATTCCCGAATACCATTGCCTGAACGTTAACTGCAGTACCCCAGTCATCAGGAATACCCTCGATACGGCGGTATGAAACAGCTTTCTTGCCGTTCCAGCTCTTGAATACCGCTTTAATACTTCCTTCAAGTTGTTCCTTTGCATCATCCGGGAATGGTTTGCCAAGAAATTGCTTTACTATTTTCTTGAATTCTTCCGAAAGAAATTTCAATTCTTCAGCCGGTATTTCGGTATCTGATTTATAACCTTTTTGTTTCTTGAATTCGTCAAGCTTCTCATCGAGCTGTTTACGAATGCTTTTGCCTTCGCCAAGGTCAATCCCTTCTGCTTTTTCCATAACCACGTCGGCGTACATCATAATAAGACGGCGGTATGAATCCCATACAAACCTCGGATTATTGGTCTTTTTAAGAAATCCGGGGATCGTTGCAGAACAGAGGCCGATATTTAGGACGGTATCCATCATTCCGGGCATTGATTTGCGGGCACCTGAACGGCAGGAGACCAGCAATGCATTTTCCGGATCACCATACTTCATATTCATTGTTTTTTCTGTCACCTTCATTGCTGCCCACACTTCAGGCATCAGGTCGGGATTAAGGGTGAGGTTGTTCTCATAATACTCAGTGCATGCTTCAGTAGTAATGGTGAAACCTGCAGGTACAGGTAATCCCAGCAGACACATCTCTGCAAGGTTGGCACCTTTGCCTCCGAGAAGGTTCTTCATCTCAGCCTTACCTTCTGCAGTTTTGTTTCCGAAGGAGTAAACTCGTTTGATTTTTGACATAATTGTATCGGTTTGAGGTAATTAATTAATGATTTTTCGAAATAAGGTGCAAATTTAACATTAAAAATTGAATTTCAGAAATGCCGGATTAAAGACATTTCTAGGCTCTCGGATGGAACATCAGCAGCGTATCGCGCAGGAAACTCCTGTCGATATGAGTATAGATTTCTGTGGTTAATATTGATTCATGGCCCAGCATTTCCTGAACGGCCCGAAGATCTGCCCCGCCCTCAATCAGGTGTGTGGCAAACGAATGCCTGAAAGTATGAGGGCTGATTTTTTTTCTGATCCCTGCCCTGGCAGCCAGGTCTTTTATGATTGTGAAGATCATTGCCCTTGTAAGCATTCTTCCCCGCCGGTTGAGGAATACAATATTCTGATCATGAATTGCCGGGAGATGGTTCCGGTCGGCTTTATAGATCTCGATCTCTTTCAGTGCCTTGTTGCTGATAGGAACCAGTCTCTGCTTATTGCCCTTTCCCGTAACGGTGATGAATCCTTCTTTGTAATGGATGTCGGTGAGGCGAAGGTTGACAAGCTCCGATACTCTCAGACCTGAACCATATAGTGTTTCAATGATCGCTTTATTCCGGTGACCTTCGGCCCGGCTCAGGTCTATCACAGCGATCATACTGTCAATCTCTGCAACCGAAAGGACTTCAGGCAGCTTAAATCCGATCCTGGGTGATTCAATGAGAGATACCGGATTTTCATCGATTTCTCCTTCGATCAGTAAAAACCTGAAGAAACCTCTTAATCCCGAGATTGTCCTGGCCTGTGTTCTTGTATTCTGATTATCAGCACAAAACCATACAAGGAAATCCTTGAGGTCCTGATATGTTACTTTATCCGGCGATGTGTCAAACCCCTTCCCGGAAAAGAATTTCTCAAGCCTTGAAACATCGTCTTTGTAAGCTTCGATGCTATTATGTGACAATGACTTCTCAAGCCTGAGGTAAGTTTCGTAATCCTTTATTGCCTGCTTCCAGGAGAGACTCATAATAGTATGATTCTTACACCCTTTCCCGTTTCTTTAATTACACTTACCCCCTTTCCCGTTTCTTTAATTACACTTACCCCCTTTCCCGTTTCCCCCAGGGGGGAAAAGCTTCCTCCCCCCTGGGGGCGGGTTGGGGAGGGGGTATTTTTTTATACCGGCTTGAGAGAAGGTATTTTTCTACCGGCCGGGGAAGGGGGTAAATATTATATCAGCAAAGTAACAAAAAGGTAGGTTCCCTTTTTGATTTCGGATGCATAATTTTTTTAGCTATTTTTACTTTTTAATTGTTAACGGGCACAGCCGATGAATTTAGAAATAATAAATGGCCCAAATCTTAATCTGCTGGGAAAACGGGAGCCTGAAAAATATGGTTCAAAATCCTTCGAAGATTATCTGATTTCACTGAAATCCAGGTATCCGGACATTGAATTCGGCTATTTTCAGTCAAATGTTGAAGGCGAAATAATAAACGAGATCCACAAAAGAGGTTTTTCATCTGATGGTATAATCCTGAATGCAGGTGGTTATACCCATACATCCGTAGCCATTGCTGATGCCATTGCTTCAATAAAAACACCTGTTGTTGAGGTACATATTACAAATATTGCAGCACGTGAAGATTTCCGGCACACCAGCCTCATTGCTTGCAATTGCGCAGGTTCTGTTTCCGGTTTCGGTCTCGATAGTTACAGGCTTGCAGTTGAAGCCCTTATTGAAAAACACAAACAGAATATCCGGGAATGATAAGAAAGCGAACAAAGATAGTAGCTACTATTTCAGACAAGAATTGTGAACCGGATTTCATCAGGCAGCTATATGAAGCCGGGATGGATGTTGTAAGAATCAATTCAGCTCACCTTACTATTGACGCAGCCCTGCGTACAATAAGAAATGTACGTGAGGTATCTGATAAGATCGCAATAATCGTCGATACCAAAGGCCCTGAGATACGGACAACTGTTTGCGCGGCACCATTAACCGTACGGAAAGGAAAAACTATCAGGATAGCCGGGGATCCTGAAAAGGAATCAACACAGGAAACGATTCATGTAATTCTCACCACTTTTGCTGCAGATGTTCCTCTGGGATCAGTTGTTATGATCGATGACGGGGAAATAGAGCTGAGAGTGATCAGAAAGGAGGGTAATTCGGTCATCTGTAAAGCTGAAAATGATGGTATTATCGGATCGAGAAAAAGTGTCAATGTGCCGGGAGTCAAGATTTACCTTCCATCGCTCACCGACAGGGACAGGGCTTTCATCAAAATGGCAGCAGAAAATGATGTTGATTTCATTGCACATTCGTTTGTCAGGTCGCGGCAGGATGCACTTGATGTTCAGGCGGAGATCGATAAACATAATAGCAAGATCAAGATCATAGCCAAGATTGAAAACCAGGCTGGTGTCGAGAACATTGCCGAGATTCTTGAAGTCGTATATGGGGTGATGGTCGCCCGGGGGGACCTTGCAATTGAGATACCCTATGAAAAGATACCTCCGATCCAGAGGATGATAATTTCACGATGTATCTACACCAGGAAGCCCGTTATTGTTGCAACGCAAATGCTTCACTCAATGATTGAAAATCCGAGACCTACAAGAGCTGAAGTCAGTGATATTGCAAATGCGATCTATTCGCAGACAGATGCAGTAATGCTCAGCGGCGAAACTGCCAACGGGAAGTACCCTGTTGAGGCAGTCATGACAATGACCAGGGTTGCTCTGGAAGTCGAGAACAATAAGGAGAAATTCCTCGACACACCCTATCTGAATGTTACAGGGGAGGTATCTTCATATCTGGCAAAAGTTGCGGTTGAGACATCAATCAGGATCTCCGCCAAAGGTATTATTGCTGATACGGTAGGGGGCAGGACGATCAGGGATATGGCTTCCTACAGAGGAATCAACCTTATCCTTGCGCAGTGCTATTCAACAAGAACCATGAGGGAATTGGCACTTTCATACGGAGTTTACACCAGTTTCCAGGAAAAGCGGAAATCTGTGGATGAGTTTATAAATATTGCTTTAAAAAACCTTGTAAAATTACATGGCCTCAAAGGAACTGATATAGTTGTCATACTTGCCGGCAACTTCTCGGGTGGATCCGGCTTTTCATTTATTGAGGTCGGTACTGTTGATTATTTGAAAGACAGGGAAAGATCAGAAGAGGATAACTTATTGGTCTGATTTTTGCTGATAATTTAAATCCTGATGCAGCAAATCAATGTTAAAAATACTGGCACTTTTCATATTGTTTGCTTATCATCCGGTACATGTCACGATTACCAGTATTGACCATGTTCCGGATACGGATTCGCTTAAAGTATTTGTAAGGATGTACTATGATGATTTTCTCCTCGATTATAAACTGTTTGACCAGGCTGCTGCAATTGATGATATAATTGATGATCAATCGTTTCCAATGCATCTGATGAACAAATACATTGATAAGAAAGTTATAATAGTTGTAAACAATAAAGAACTGAAAGGTAAGTTATTAAATCTGATACTATCCCTTCCTGATAATGAGATCAGTATGAATCTGCTTTACAGGACAGATAAGAAACCAGAGATTATCACAGTCAGGAACGAGATAATGACCGGGCTCTATGACGATCAGGCGAACATGACTATTGTAAGAATGGATGACCTCGAGGAGGGTGTTAAGTTAACCCCGTATAAAACAGAACAGACTTTCAGTTTAAGGTAATTTCAGGCAGTAAGGAGTTGTAAAATGAAGAAATTTTTAATTCTTGTTTTTTTATCGCTTGACTTTTTCATAGTGTCAGCCACTCATAACAGAGCCGGAGAAATAACTTTTGTACAACTGTCGGATCTTACCTATGAATTTACAATAACAACTTTTACCTACACATTAAGCCTTGCAGACAGGCAGGAGCTTGATGTGAGCTGGGATGATAACTCCGTATCGACCGCACAGAGGATAAACGGTACGGGATTTATCCTTCCGAATTTTTACAAGAAAAATATTTATGTGATAAACCACACATTCCCGGGCCCAGGTGTATACAGAATTGTTGTTCAGGATCCGAACAGGAATTATGGGGTCAGAAATATTCCGAATTCCGTAAATGTGGTTTTTTCAATATCCACAACATTAATTGTAAATCCTGCAATGGGGAGAAACAGTACGCCTGTACTGCTCAATCCTCCTTATGATAAAGCAGCATTAGGGTATGTGTTCATTCACAATCCCGGTGCTTTTGATCCCGATGGTGACAGTCTTGCCTATAAGCTTACCGTGTGTACGCGTGAAGACGGGAAGAATATCGAAAACTATACTCTGCCTCCTGCAACTCATTCCATCAGAGTCGATTCGATTACCGGTGATCTTATCTGGGATACACCTGCAGATACGGGTAAATATAATGTAGCCATTGAAATTCAGGAATGGAGGAATGGTAAGAAAATAGGTGTTGTGGTCCGGGATATGCAGATTGAAGTTTTCACGACAAGGAATAAACCGCCGGTAAACAGCCCGCTTAAAGACATTTGCGTGGAAGCCGGTCAGACAGTTGATTTTATAGTCTCAGCCACAGATCCCAACAATGATTTCATTTCGCAGAAAGCAACATCGGGCGTCTTCACTTTGGATTCCTGTCCTGCCCAGTTTATCAGGATCGATTCAATAGCCGGAAGTTCCAGTTCGCGATTCAGATGGATACCATGTCATTATGCTGTGAGGAATCAGCCGTATAATATTATTTTTAAGGCTGACGATAAAAATTCTGAACTTATGCTCTCGGATATTGATAATATGACCATTAAGGTTCTCGGACCTTCGCCTGTGCTTGTCAATGCTATCCCTGAGGGTAAATTTATCAGGTTAATCTGGTCAGATTACGGCACCACTGCAATTGCAGGTTTTGCCATCTACAGGAGGGAGGGGGCAACTACTTTTACACCCGATTCATGTACCGCGGGCCTGCCACCTTCGACAGGATTCATCAAGGTGGGATTCATTGATGGCAATTCAACGGTTTCCTATACCGATACTGATAACGGACAGGGTTTGCAGTTCGGGAAGGAATATACTTACCGGATAGTAGCAGTATATGACAACGGAACAGAAAGCAAAGCATCAAATGAAATTACTTCTACTCTGGTATCAGGTGTTCCGGTCATCAGGAATGTAAGTGTAACCAACACTAATGCAGTGAACGGAACTGTTTATCTGGCATGGAGAAAACCTGACAAACTTGATACCATCCCCTCGGTTGGTCCGTGGGAATACCTCATTTACAGAGCCGGAGGGATCACAGGAACGGCATATGCCCTTATTGAGTCAATTTCAACCTCAACACTTAATGATACGGTATTTACCGACACCCCTCTGAATACTCAGACGACAGGATATATTTACAGGATTGAGCTCTGGAACAGAACTCCGGGTAATGAATTCCTGGTTGGAGAGCCGGGATTTGCATCATCAATCTTTTTGACTGCAAACCCGGGAGACAGGAAAGCAAGGTTCGTAATAAGCAGGAATGTTCCGTGGATTAACACCCGATATGACTTCTTCAGGCTGAACAATGTAACCATGGCATATGACTCGGTTGGCACCACCAATCAGCTGGAATTTATTGATGCCGGTCTGGTGAACGGTCAGAACTATTGTTATTATGTAAGGTCAACAGGTGGTTATCTTGCTGAAGATATGCCAAAAAACCTTATCAATCTTTCGCAGATTGCCTGTGTCACACCGGTTGACAATGAGCCGCCATGCCCTCCCGATCTGAATGTAACCAGTCAGTGTGACAGCCTTTACAATGATCTGAACTGGACTATTGCCGATCCATTGTGCTTTGAAGATGTTGCCGGATATAAGGTCTATTATAAAATGACTTTTGGCGAGAATCTGTCTCTTCTCACGACTATCGACAATAAGAACATTCAGACCTACAGGCATTATCCGGGGGAGTTTGTTTCCGGATGCTATGCCGTTTCTGCATTCGACATAAACAATAATGAGAGTGAACTATCAGTGATGGTATGCATTGATTCATGCAATTTTTATGAAATACCGAATGTCTTCACACCCAATGGCGACAATTTTAACGACAGGCTGCTGGCAAAAACCTCAGGACTTGTCGAAAAAATTGATTTTAAGCTGTTTAACCGGAACGGTCTTATGATCTTCAGCACCGACAAACCCAGGATTGACTGGGATGGTACATACAACGGGAGGATAGTTTCTCCGGGAATTTATTTTTATCAGTGCGATGTTTTCGAACGTCGTATTTCGGGAGTTGAACAGTTCCATTTATCCGGTTTTGTTCATGTTATTACCGAAAAGGGAGCTGAGGTCAGACCGGTGGAGACAAAATGATTTTGATCTTGCGAGGCAATGAAAAAAACTTACATATTACTTTCAGCATTTTTATTTTCGGGACTTGTTTCCGGACAGCAGATCCTTGATCCTCTGTTAAAAGCAAAAGCTTTAAACCTGGCAGGCAAACCAGGGGAATCGGTAAAGATCCTAACGGAAGCTATTGATAAACAGAAAGATGGAAGACTCTTGCTGGAAAGGGCCGAAACATACTTATCCGGGGGGAAATATTCGGAGGCAATCGCCGATTATAATTCCATCAACCTGCTAAACAGACAGTCAGGTGAATATGGACTGGCAAAGGCTTATGCGCTGAAAGGGGATGCTGCAACTTCAGTATATCACCTGGAGATGAATATGAAATCGCCCTTCAGGAAGAGTGAGAAAGAGATCCTGCTGGATCCGGCATTCCGGAAAATTGAAAACCAGCCCGAATGGCGCCGGTTCTGGAAAGGAGAGTGGTACTCACTTACTGAAAAAAGCATCTCGGAGATTGAGTATTATACTTCTCAGGGGAGGGTTGATGATGCTGCTTCAATACTTACAGGACTAAAAAGAAATTATCCTGATGAAGAAGCAGTTAAATATGGAGAATCCCTGATAAATATATCGGCAGGAAAGTATGCTGAAGCCGTAAAGACACTTTCAGACCTCCTGGCTTCCAACCCGGACAATGAAAAATACTTAAGACTTCTTGCGATGGCCCAATCCGGTTCCTCAAATGCGGCAGGTGCGTCACTGACATATTCAAAAATGTTAGACCTTGAAATAGCTGATGCTGATCTGTATATACAAAGAGCAGAGTGTTACAGGAAAACCGGAGAAACGGAGAAGGCTATTTCGGATATTGAAAAATATCTGTCGCTTTACCCTGAGGACAGAGTTGCACTCAGTATGGCCGGGAAGCTGAATTTTTTATCGGGTGACAATATTGCTGCACTAAGATATTTCTCCGAAAACCTGAGGATCCATCCGAATGATCCGGCATGCTATGTGGACAGGGCAAATTCATATTTTTCATCCAAATCGTGGAACTGGGCCATTAAAGATTACAGTATGGCGCTGGATCTGGAACCCGGCAACCCTGAAGTCTGGCTGAACAAGGGCATATCGTTACTTAATTCAGGAAAAAAGGATGATGCATGCCACGATTTCAGGAAGGCATTCAATTTGGGGAATAAAAGAGCAACTGATTATTTAAGCCGGCATTGTATCAGGTAACCATTTACGCCTTTGCGCCTTTGAGCCTTTGCGCCTTTGCACCGTTATCTTATATGTTTCCGGATTCTTTCAAACAAATCATGAGGCTTGAACGGTTTTAGCACATAATCATTAATATTCAGTTTGTCGATCTTATCATGGTTTTCCGACATTATTGCCGCAGTGAGGGCAACTATCGGAATGTTGTTGATCCTCGGATTGTCTGAGCTCCTGATAATTTTTGTGGCTTCTATGCCATCCATGACCGGCATATGAAGGTCCATCAGGACCAGGTCGAAATCTTCAATTTCAAGTTTGTCAAGCGCCTGCTGTCCGTCTTCTGCATGAGTTACGATCACTCCCCAGCCGGTAAGGAATTTATTGGCTACAAAGAAGTTAATTTTATTATCCTCGGCAACCAGGATCCGTTTACCTTCGATGCCTGTGAATGTTTCAGCTGCTTCAGCGTCATCTGCCCGTGTGCCGTCCCCTGAAACTTCAAAAGTCAGGATGAAACCAAAGGTGGAACCCTGCCCGGGTTCACTCTCAAGGATTATTTCGCCTCCCTGCAATTCAATAAGCTTCTTGCAAATTGCGAGCCCCAGTCCTGTTCCCCCGAAACGGCGTGTTGTATCAGCTGATGCCTGTGTATATCCCTCGAATATAACAGATTGCTTGTCCCTGGGAATTCCAATACCTGTATCGCGAACCAGGAATTCAAGCTTTGAGTGATCGTCTTTCCTTTCAAGCTCTTTGATGGTAACGGTTATCCCTCCTGTGGTAGTGAATTTCAGGGCATTTGAAAGGAGATTTGATAGGATCTGGTTAAGCCTGATCTGGTCACCTGTCACAATTAAAGGCAGGTTACCCTCTTTTTTGATGTCAAATTCAAGGTGCTTGGCTTTAGACCTGAATGAATAGGACCTCATGATTTCGTCAAGGAAGTCGTTCAGGTTGAACTGCATCTGCTCAAAGATTATCTTACCCGATTCCATTTTATTGTAATCGAGAACATCATTCACGAGAGTAAGCAGATGGTTGCCTGAAAAACGAAGTGTTTTAAGAAAATCCATCTGATCCTCCCGCGGATTGCCCTGCATCAGAAGGTTGGTAATCCCTATAACTTCATTAAGCGGGGTCCGGATCTCATGGCTCATTGTCGACATAAAGATCTGTTTCGATTGTGCCGCTTCTTCAGCCCTCTGACGTGCAGATATAAGATTATCAAGCATTATTCTTCGCTGCAGGGCAATTGCTACCTGGTTGGCTATGAAGTCCAGGATGTACAGATCGTCAGACGTAAATTTATCTTCATCATTGTAGTCCTGAAGACACATTACACCAATTACACCGTCGTCAACCTTAAGCGGAACACCCATCCAGACTTTACATGGAGTTCCAACTAGATCAATGTCACCTGATTCTTCCAGCTGTCTGAGTTCACTCTCCCTGAGAAGTACCGATTTCTTATTGTTGATCACCCATCCTGTTATAGTCTTCCTGGCAGGGATCTCATAAAAATTATCCTTCTCATCGGCAAAGAACGGTAACGAAAGAGTTTCAGTTTTATCATCGTAAAGAGCGATAAAGAAATTGCTGGTATCCCATATCCTGCTCAACTCACGCACTATTAGCGGATAGAGTTCCTTAAGGTCCATTTGCTGAAGAGCGGCTGACGAGATATTATAAAGAACTTCCTGGAGAAGCGCATTCTTTTTTTCAGTTGTGATATCCCTGTAAATGCCTACTAATGCAACCGGTTCATTATTAATGATAATTGCGGTGGCTATGAGAGATACCTGGATCCTGTTCCCCGCCTTATCCTTTCGTATTGTTTCCCTGATCACCTTGTGATGCTCGGCAGCCAGCTTCTCATTGGAAATATAATCGTCCATAAGTTCATCCGGGACCACAAGTTCGTTGATATTTCTGTTAACAGTCTCCTCGAATGTATAGCCGAACAGGTTGGTAAACTCTTTGTTAACCATTGTTATCTTCCCGGAGACATCGGAAATTGCAATTGCCTCAGGAGTGGAATCAACAAGGTGTTCAAGGAAGGCTTTTTCCCTGATTATCTGGTTTTCGTAGGCTTTCTGTTTGCTGATGTCTGTGATAGTGCCTCTGTAACCTATTAACTTCCCATCGTCAAATATTGGAAATGAGTGTGTTACAATTGGCACCAGGGTGTTATCCGTTTTTCTGGCATGGTATTCATTACTCGAATAATCTTCAGGCTTCTTCAGTCCTGAAAGATTTTCGATCATCTTTTTATAGTTCTCAGGAAATATCTGTGAGATATACATCCCTTTTTTAAGATCTTCTCTTGTATATCCAAAGAAATTAAGCCCCTTGCTGTTTGCATAAACCACTTTTCCCTGGAGATCAACTTCATAGATTATTTCCGGAAACATTTCGGCAAAATTCCCGAATTCAACTGCCTTCCTGTTTAAGTCGGCTTTTTTCTTCTGCTGATATCCTGGTTCCCATGAAACGACAATACCTCCTGACGAAAGAGGAAATCCCATATAAAAACCTTCAGAATCGTCTCCTGAAGCCGATGCCGATAATTTGTGCGCTTCACCTGTTACCCGTAAATGATTTAGAAGTTCGACAAGCTTTGCCCTGTTGAAAATGGGAGTGTCATTTATAGCTTTACCTTTAACAACTTCCTTATCAATCAATTCAATCTCTTCGACTTTACTGCTCAGATCAGTTATATAGAAATTGCCGTCTTCACCTACATTGAACAGGGCCAGATAGCTGCTGATTGTGTTGAAGATCTCATTCATCAGGCTGAGATTTATTTTTGGGGATTAAAAATAACAAATAATGATTT
>CAZKMH010000006.1:11305-25982 GCA_964553395.1 uncultured Rikenellaceae bacterium
GTTTCATCAGAATTCTTACTTTTTCCCTGAAATTGTTTTATAATATTTACAGATTGAAGTGAGGCCGCATTGATCACATAACGGTTTTTGGGCTTTGCAGACATATCTGCCGTGGAGAATGAGCCAGTGATGGGCTTTATGCAGCATTTCAGGAGGAATGTTCATCATCAGCTGGTTTTCGGTTTGCACCGGTGTTTTTGCATTTGATGTAAGGCCTATTCTGGCAGAGACTCTGAAAACATGTGTATCAACGGCAATTACCGGTTTCCTGAATATCACGGATGCAATTACATTTGCAGTCTTCCTTCCCACGCCGGGGAGTTTTTGCAACATTTGCGGGTCGGATGGTACTTTACCCTCAAATTCCCCGGCAAGCATCTTAGCCATCCCTGCCAGATGCTTTGACTTATTGTTTGGGTAGGAACATGATTTTATGAATTCAAATATCTCAGACGGATCTGCCTTAGCCATTGACTTTGCATCAGGGAACCGTTCAAGCAGGGCAGGAGTTATCATATTAACCCGTTTGTCGGTACATTGTGCTGATAATATCGTAGCAACTATAAGTTCAAACGGATCGTTGTAAGCAAGCTCTGTTTCAGGTACCGGCCGGCTTTTTTCGAAATATTCAAATGTTAGCCTGTATCGTTCTTTTAAAGTCATTGCTATCAACCTGGCATGAGGCCGTTAAGATAAGGATTTTTATCTTTGTATGTCAATCAAAATGCAGGAAGTACCACGTTAAATTTTGTCATTGCCTGCAGAATTCAGATTGAAAAAGTATTTCATATCTTTAACCTGAAACAGAAACAGATTTTGGAAAAGATTATAATAACCACTCCGGATTCGGTCTCCGGGATCCTTGTCGGCGGGAGGTGGGAAGCTGTGGGTAAATTGCTACCTGCCAGGGGAGTGGTCATCATCACCGACGAAAATGTTTTTAACCTTTATGGTGACAGATTCCCCCGCTTCCCGGTACTGAAACTTAAACCCGGTGAAATTAGTAAACAACTGATAATCATTGAATCACTGGCAAAACAACTGTTAATAAATGGGATTGACAGGTCGGGATTCGTACTGGCTGTTGGCGGGGGAGTTGTCTGCGATGTTGCAGGATTCCTCGCATCTGTCTATATGCGCGGGATAAGATTTGGTTTTGTCTCAACAAGCCTGCTATCACAGGTCGATGCAAGCACAGGCGGGAAAAACGCCGTCAACCTGGGAGAAATAAAGAATGTGATCGGCACTTTCAGACAGCCTGAGTTTGTGGTCTGCGATACAACAATGCTCAGAACACTTCCGGAAGATGAATACTTATCAGGACTCTCCGAGCTGATCAAAACAGGTATTATCGGTGATAAATCAATAATCGGGACAATCGAGAAAAATGCCGCCGGCATCCTGAGACGGGACAGGGATCTGTTATCTGGTCTTGTGGCAAGAGCAGTCAGGATCAAGGGTTCGGTCGTTTCAGAGGATGAAAAAGAGACGGGACCAAGAAGAGTGCTCAATTTCGGCCATACATACGGACATGCCATTGAGCTTCATGAGGGATTGAAACACGGTTTCGCAGTGGCGGCAGGAATGGAACTGGCAACCGGGTTTTCACTTTCCATGGATTATATAAATAAGAAAGAACATGACAGGATAATCCAGCTGTTGCGAAGTTATAACCTTACAACAGATTACAGAATCCCTGCCGGAAAGATGGAGGAATTAATAACTCACGACAAGAAAAAATCAGGTGCTGATATATATTTTGTATTCATTAAGGGAATCGGAAAACCTTTTATCAGAAAGATGCCGGTAAAAGAGGTGGTGGAGTATTACAAACATTTTATTAAAGGTAAATAATAGAATTATGAATTCTTTCGGAGTACTTTTCAGGGTGTCAATATTTGGAGAATCTCATGGTCCGACAATAGGTGTTATTATTGACGGCTGTCCTGCCGGCATGGCCGTCTCTCCTGATGATTTCACAGGTGATCTTACCAGGCGGCAGAGCGGAGCTGCAGGCACAACTAAACGCCATGAACCTGATATTCCCGAGATCCTGAGCGGGGTGCACAATGGTTTTACTACAGGTTTTCCGGTTACCCTTGTAACAAGAAACAAGGATAAGATTTCCACCGATTATGATGAATTCAAAAATACTCCCCGTCCCGGACATGCTGATTTTGCTGCCCGGAACAAATATTCCGGTTATGCCGATATGCGGGGAAGCGGGCATTTTTCCGGAAGGATTACATGGGGACTTGTCGCTGCAGGGGTTATTGCTAAAAAGATAGTATCTGATACTGAAATCTCTGCCAGACTAATATCAGCAGGCGGTTCCGCAGATATTGAAAATGCTGTGAAAAAGGCAGTTGCAGAAAATGATTCCATAGGAGGAATTATTGAATGCAAAGTAAAAGATCCTCCACGGTGGATCGGAGAGCCCTTCTTCAATTCATTCGAATCGGTTCTCAGTCACCTTATCTTTTCGATTCCTGCAATCAAAGGAATTGAGATCGGTTCGGGATTTGCATCCGCATCTATGAAAGGATCGGTGCACAACGATCCTTTTACAGATGAAACCGGTAAAACGGCAACGAATAATGCCGGAGGCGTTAATGGCGGCATTACAAACGGAAATGAAATCATTTTCAGGGTTGCTGTTAAACCAACTTCATCGACAGGAATTGAACAGACTACCTACAGTTTTTCAACAAAAAAAATGGAACCGCTGAAAATTCATGGCCGGCATGATACATGCATAGCCCTGAGGATGCCGGTGATTGTGGAAGCGGCCGCAGCGATTGCCATGACTGATCTGATGTTTGTGAACAGGGGAATATTCGGGGGAGGGAAGAAATAGTCATGCAATAGTAGAATCATGCAATCTTATTTGATTTGAGAATCAGAGCACGTTTTGTGGAGGGAGTTATTCTGAACCGGTTATCGAGCCTTTCACCAATAATCCAGACAATTTTACCTGCTGATTCAAGTACCGCGGCATTTTCTTTTTCAGGAAGTGAGAATTTCCTGTCGATAAAGTAATCGCTCAGTTTCTTTTTTCTGTTCATCCCAAACGGATAGAAATAATCTCCATGTTGCCATTTTCTTATTGTGAACGGGAACGAAATTTTTTGCAGATCAATGCATGCGATATCCGGATCAGCAGGAATTTTGAAATACTCAGTTAATGCAATTATTCGGACTGACCGGAACCGGGAACTCTGCCTTAATTCCTCCAGACTCTTTACCACAGTAATATCTTCTGTCTGATAAGAAATTTTCCGGATGATGAGCTCCCTCCTGTTCTTTATTATCCGGTGGGACTCAGTGATTATCTGACTGCCGGATTTTCCTTTAATAATATTGAAAATATCCTTCAGGGTTCCGTGATTGATCCCAAACGGCCTGAAAAGCTCAAATAAAATCGCATTGTTACAGAGAAATGATTGTAACTTGCTGATATTAACGCTTATACTATCATCAGAATCTTCAAAGGTCCTTTCCCTTATTTCTTCAATGAAACCGGCGAAAACTTCATTAATACCGCTTAGTCTTTCGGCTGTTTCATTGAGCGTGATCTCAATTGAAGGGTTGATCTCTTTAAGAAGGGGAATAACCTGGTGCCGGATCTTATTCCTTGTGTATTTTGTTTCTGCATTTGACTGGTCTTCGCGGTATACTATCTTTCTGGCAGTGCAGTACTCTGATATTTCCCGGCGTGATGTAAAGAGTAAAGGTCTGATTATCCTGTTGGCTGCTTTTTTCATACCTGAAAGTCCCGCAATTCCTGTTCCTCTTGTCAGATTGATCAGGAATGTTTCGATATTATCGTTCAGGTTATGTGCAACTGCAACAGAATCAAATTTGTTCTTCTTCCGTATCTCCTCGAACCATGCATACCTGAGCTCCCTTGCAGCCATCTGGATGGAAATTCCCTTTTCAAGGGAGTACGCTTTAGTATCAAATTTTTTTGAGAAAAACGGGATTTTATAGGTACTGCTTAATTCTCTGACCAGCTCTTCATCCAGGTCAGATTCCTTTGCCCTGAGGCTGAAATTGCAATGTGCTATCCCGATATCAATTCCTGCCCTGATAAAAAGGTCGGCCATTACCATTGAATCTATGCCTCCGCTGACTGTCACCAATACCCTGTCATTTTTTTTGATCAGCCGGTTTTCGTCGATGAATTTAAGAAATGCATCAAGCATGGATCCTGGTGGCAAATTTATCTGTAAGGTGTCACTGATGGAGGCCCGGGATCAAAGTTTTCGGGACTTAGCAGCTGTTCGCCGGATACGTTGAAATAAGTTACTTTTGAGAAGCGCGGAAGATTCGGAAAATAGCCTAATCTGATCTGTAAAGTGTTGAGTACAAGGTTGTCATTTCTTATCCTGATCCCAAGACCCATGCTTGACAGAATTTCTCCCTGTCCTGCAGACTGATTGGAATCAAACAAATAACCAAGATCGGCAAAGGCAAAATACGCAAACCTGAATCCGTAAACTTTGTCAGGACTGAAAAGGACCGATTCAAGGTTGACAGAGATTCTTTGCCGGGCATTTCTCAGTGAATCGTTCCTGAATCCTGAAAATCCGTTTTCGCGGTCAAATAACAGGTATTCATCTGAATACCTTCCAAATCCTCTTGTATAATCGATCTTTATGAAGTTCCTCATTCTGAACCTCCCGGGGTATGACATGTTCGAAACATAGTGTGTTCTCAGAAGGAGCAAACCCTGTTCTGTCCGGCCTTCATTTATGAATGTTGATAATCCTGCCGATGAATAAAAATAACCCAGCCGTTTCAGAGAATGGGCGGTTGATATATTCAGACCTGCATAAAATCTCTTCTTGAATTCATTTATCTCATTGCCGGCTGTGAGATTTATCATTCCTCCATAAGGAATATCTTCTGTCCGGCCATAACCGTAGATCAGATTCGTTTTGTAGAATCTTTGCATCGAAAGCGATACCGAACCCAGAAACATCCTGTATTTCTGGAATGAATGATAAGAATCCGGCAGGATGTAAGGTCTGGCAAAAACATTGTTATTCGTGTAACGTGCACCTAAAATAAGCCGGATAACCTTCTCCTTGTCTAACAGAAAGGATCTCATAAGCCAGTAATCCTGGAGGTTATATTTCAGTGGTTGAGGTGACGGCATTGTATCAAGATCTTCGCTGGTGAATAATTGTCTGACCGAAATACCTCCGGCATATTTTGTAGTTGAACTGATCAGTTTGCGTTCCAGATTGAAACCATATGTTGTTTTGCCAAGGCCATTATAATAATAAAGATTGAGGTCCAGGAATGACTTAAATATATTGTTGATTGTATAGCTCAGTCCTAATCCCGGTGAACCGGAGAGTTCCGAATCATATGGAATGCTCACTCTGAATTCATGTCCCATTCCCAAAATATTCTTTTCGTAAAATGAAACAGAGTTCTTGCTTAAGCTAAAGCAATCGGTCGAAACACCAAGTGAATAGACATCCCTGACTACTACCACAATATCAGCATAATCTCCTGATACCGGAACTACAAGGATTCTTGAATCATCTAAAAAAGGTAACTGTCTCAATATCCTTTCATTGTCACTCAGGGTCAGGTCTGAAAGAGTATCACCTGACTCAAAAAGCAGGTTTTTACGGATTATGAATTCGCTGGTATTTGTGTGGGTTCTGTTTAAAAGATTATTAATCTTGCGGGGGGAGTATAATAATGGATTGTTTATATCCGTACCGAAAACATTGAGCTGTCTGATTTCAATATTCCTTATTATCTTTCCCGAAGAATTCGCATAATCCCTGTCGTTTGGTTTCGTGATCTTTCTGGTGGGAGATGGTTTGGAGGAGACTATTAAAAAATCGTATAATTTTTTGGTTATAAGTGATTTAGAGGCTTTTGCCTTCAGGGAATCGTAGAACCGGGGATATATATCATTATCTATGATTGCCGGAGGGATAAGATCGCAGGGCAGATACGCCGGAACTTCCGGCTGGATTGGAGACTGATCCCCGTTAACCTGAGTATAGTTCTCAGCCCGTGTTAAAATAATTGAATCATTTTCGGTCCGGTTCTGTGAAAACAGGCCGGTATTAAAAAACAGAAGTGCGGTGAAGATAAGACATACCGCGGGACACCTGTATTTTAATATTGAAGTCAACTCAGGTTTTATTATTGTTATGGACCAGAACATCGTCAGAATTGAATTGAAATCCCAGACGTTTGCCCGTTATGACTCTGGAGTGCTGGATCTTGGCTTCAACCTGTCCGACAGTTGCAATTTTTACAGTGTCGTATGGTGGAACAAGGAGATCGAATTCAAGAGCATATTGTATTGCTGTTGAAATTATCAGCTGCAGGGAGTGCTTGCTGATTTCTTCATTTCCGTAATTGGTGAACAACATCCCCATTTGTCTCTTGCCTTCCACAAAATACTGGTTTTCGTGATTGATAAATATCCTGGCAATCAGATATCCCAGGTCATCAAGGCGGGAATACTTTAACGAATCATAAAGAAAGTTGTAGATATTTATAATTCCGGAATATGCATTGTATTTGTTTTTCTGAATATACGGTGTTTTCCATGCAGGATGTTCCCTGTCGAACTGGAAAATATTGGAATGCATGCTGAAAAACAAAATATCACCGGCAACCTTCAGCTGGGCGTCAAAGAGGCTCCTGTCGGTAAATTCCAGATTAATCCTTGAATCGATTTTCCCCAGACCAGCGGTAGCATCTTTGGCAAAACTCTTCAATATATCCTTGACGGTGCAAAATGCATCGAATGTCCTGTCATAAACTTTTTGTTTCAGAACGGATTTCTCTTTCAGGGTTCCTATGATTGCCTGTTTTTTTTCATCAATATCGGTCATGGAATAGAATTAAATAGTCAGGTTTAAGAACTTAAAAGTAGTAATTATTTAATGAAAATTGAAACCGGAGCCAGGTCAGGGAGAATACTCTTCAGTTGAATTAATAGGACCGGGCAAATAAAACCCTTCTTGCGGATGGTTTTCCGGAATAAATACATTTGCCGGCTTCCTCAGGAGAGTTAACAGGGATGCACCTGATAGTTGCTTTTGTCTCATCTTTAATCTTTTCCTCGGTAGCTGGTGTTCCGTCCCAGTGAGCCATTATGAATCCACCCTGATTATCCAGGATTTTTACAAATTCATCCCATTCATCCACGTAAAAAGTATTATTCTTTTTAAATTCAGCTGCTTTTCTGTATATATTTTTCTGAATTTCATCAAGAAGGATTGAAATACGAGTGGCAGCTCCCGTTGCCGGAATTGTTTCTTTTTCAAGAGTATCCCTGCGGGCGATCTCAACAGTACCATTCTCTATATCACGGGGTCCGATTGCTATGCGCACAGGAACTCCCTTCAATTCATAATCAGCAAATTTCCATCCTGGCTTGTTGGTGTCGCGGTCATCATATTTAACGGATATCCCTTTTACCTCAAGATCAGCCTTGATTTTCCCGGCCTCAACAGATATCCTTTCCAGTTGTGATGCATTCTTGTAGATCGGAATTATCACGACCTGGATGGGAGCAAGGCGTGGGGGCAATACCAGTCCGTGATTATCGGAATGAGCCATAATAAGAGCACCTATCATCCTGGTGGAGACACCCCATGAAGTTGCCCATACATAATCCAGTTTTCCGGTCCTGTCAGTGAACTGTACATCAAATGCTTTGGCAAAATTTTGTCCCAGAAAATGGCTGGTCCCGGCCTGAAGTCCTTTCCCGTCCTGCATCAGAGCTTCAATTGCATATGTATTAATTGCACCTGCGAAGCGTTCGCTTTCTGATTTATATCCTTTTACCACAGGGAGAGCCATGAAATTTTCAGTGAAATCGGCATATACATTTATCATCCTTTCAGTCTCTTCAATTGCCTCTTCGCTCGTTGCATGAGCGGTATGTCCTTCCTGCCAGAGGAATTCCGAGGTTCTCAGGAAGAGCCTGGTCCTCATTTCCCACCTTACAACATTAGCCCACTGGTTGATAAGAATCGGCAGATCCCTGTAAGACTGGATCCAGTTCTTGTACGAATTCCATATTATTGTTTCTGAAGTAGGTCTGATGATCAGCTCCTCCTCCAGTTTTGCCGCGGGATCAACAATGATACCTGTTCCCGATTCGTCATTTTTAAGGCGATAATGGGTAACGACCGCACATTCTTTGGCGAAGCCCTCCACATGCTTTGCTTCCTTGCTGAAAAATGATTTTGGAATGAAAAGGGGAAAATATGCATTTACATGGCCGGTATCTTTGAACATTTTATCAAGTGCAGCCTGGATTTTTTCCCATATTGCGTAACCGTAAGGTCGGATAACCATGCATCCTCTTACAGCTGAGTTTTCAGCCAATTCTGCCTTGATAACCAGATCGTTATACCATTGTGCATAATTCTCGTCCCTGTTGGTTAAAAACTTTGCCATTTTTTGGTACAGTATTTGAATTAAATTTGTTAATAGAAAAAACAGCGTAAAAATAGACAAAAACTTGAGTTATCTTAAAAAAATCGGGAGGTTCATCATGAAAGCAAAATTTTACATCGGATTCTTATCAGCACTGGCACTTGCGGTTCTGCCTGTCAAGGCACAGTACGCTGATAATCGCAACTTCAGGAATGATGAAGCCGGAATAGTAATCAATAATTATTACGATGATTACGATTACTACTTTGCTTCTCGCCTGAACAGGTTTCACAGGTCGTATGCAGCTTTCGACTACTATTCTCCTGTGTTCACCGATGTTTACTGGTATAACTACCGTCCATTTTCCTGGGGAGTAAGCATTTATGGAAGAAGCGGAATCGGATTCGGATACGCCGTCAACTTCCCGGTTTATTACGGATGGTCAAACTACAGCTATTATGATCCCTACTACGGATGGTACGATCCCTATTACGGAAGCTCAAATTACTGGGGTTACGATCCGTTCTACTACAGCTGGTACTCACCGTTAATTATTAATATAAACCTTGGCCATAGGTGGGGCCATGGCTGGTGGGGAAATAACTACTGGTACGGACATAATAACTGGTATGGCGGATATAGGTCCAATTATTACTCACGAAACAATTACTACGATTATCCTTCAAACAGATATTATTCCACCAGGTATTCGGACAGGAATAATGAGCAACGCAACAGGTCTTCAGAATACAACAGAACATCCTCAAGAAACTATTCAGGATCAGGATCGCCGGTTCAGCGTAACGAGGTCAACCGGAGCACTGACAGAACCAATGCCCGAAACCAGGGTAATGCGAATAACAATGCCAATAACGGCAACAACAGAAACAGCCGTCCTGACGGCAATAACGGTAATTTCGATCAAAATAACCGTAATAATGGGAACAATGGCAATAACCAGCACAGCCGCCCTGACGGAAACAACGGGAATTTCGATAACAACAGCCCTGATAACAAGGGAACAGGCCAGACCTCAGTACCCGGAAACAGAAGGGTGGTATCGGTACCTGCAAGATCGCAGAACAGTTACAACCCGGGATCAGGAAGAACCAATACTGCACCGGCAAGAAGTTCAGCTTCGTCGGGTAACAGACCGGCAACAGTACAAAGCAGGAGCAGTGCTCCTTCAAGAAGCGGTTCCTCAATGTCACAGAGCAGAAGCTCAGGTCCGTCGAGAAGTGGTGCCTCAATGTCACAAGGCAGAAGCTCCTCCTCCGGATCCAGGTCAGCCGTATCATCCGGGAGCAGAAGCTCATCATCGAGATCAGGATCAGGATCGAGCTCTTCAGGCTCAAAGTCCTCATCTTCAAGGTCCTCTTCAAGTAATAAAAGAAGCAGGTAAAAAAAATAAGGGATATGCTTCGGCATATCCCAATTTTTATTATTTTTGGTGATCGTAGAAGTTAATTCTTTCATTTCTTCAATTTGGTATAATATTTGTTTATAGTTTAGAAATTAAAAGAGGGAATCAAAAATGAAAGTATCGAATTACATATCAGTCCTTGCACTCCTTGTTCTGGGGTCTTGTTCCTCAAGTCTTTACACAGGAGCGGAATATGATGATCTTTATTATCTGCCTTCCGACCAACCCGTCACTACAGTGGCCCGTAAATCGGTAAACAAGCAGATTGCTGAAGGCACCCTGAAGTCGGAGGAGTATTATGATAATATTTATGCGGCTGATACTCTGGTGTCTGATGAGTATTCTGATGCAGTTGATTATGACGATGTTCTTGCAAATCAGGGCAGAAACGGCATAAATAATTATTACGATAATTACTCCTATGCAGGTAGAATAAACAGGTTCTATGGTAATTATTTCTATCCATACTGGAGAGATCCTTTCTACTCCAGCTGGGGCTTTCCTTCGTTCGGCTACAGCCGCGGATTCGGTGGATACCCGTACTACTATGATCCCTTCTATTATGATGCATACGGCTATGATCCGTTCTACTCAGGATACTATGGAGGCTATTCCGGAGGTTACTACGGTGGTTACTACGGGAGTTATTACAACAGATATTTCGGTTACAGTCCATTCTCATCATACTACTACTCACCGTACTATTCCGGTTACTGGGGCAATTACTCCAATATCAGAGACGATCATAACAGTTCAATATCTTATGGCAGGAGGGAAAGGCAGAGTGTCTCTTCAACGAAGTGGAATAGCAGCATCTCACCTAATTCTGTATCATCCAGAAGGGACGTTAATGTTTCCCAGGGCGGATCCAGAACCGATGCAACCAGACGTACAGGAACCGGAACGACCTTACAGGATGGCAGGAGAGCGGTCAGCACATCAGTAAATAAGGAAGCTGTAAATGCATCTGACGTTAAAACCGAACAAAGTGTCGTGCGACAGGCAACTCCTTCAGTAAACAGCAGGGCTGTCAACAGGAGTTCATCAACAGTTACCAGACCGGAATATAACAATGTGAACAGGACCTATACTCCAAGTTACAACAATCCAAGGATGAGTACCAGGCCTTCATATAATAACAGCAGGGTGAACAGCAATACCGGTTCAGGACGCTCTTCATATCCTGAAACATCACGTAGTAGCAGCCAGAGAAGCAGCTCATCCTATTCTTCAGGCCAGTCAAGATCGTCATCTCCTTCTTACAGCGCTCCAAGAAGCAGCAGCAGCTATTCGGCTCCTTCAAGAAGAAGCATTGAAAGCGGATCAGGATACTCCTCAGGATCATCATATAGCGGTGGCTATTCGGGAGGCAGCAGATCATCTTCATCATCTTATAGCGGAGGATCCTCTTCAGGTGGTTACTCGGGTTCATCAGGCGGTTCTTCTTCCGGTTCAACTCATTCTTCATCCGGAGGCTCATCTTCAGGCGGGAGAAGGTAGACCTGACAAAATACCAATTGCCTAAATGTTCATTCTCTTATCGGAGTGCAGGGCGGATTATAACAAAACACAGCAAAAATGCGTAAAATAAGCTTGGTCATACTGATAATGCTATCGCTGACAGCCGGGGTTATTGCCCAGAATGTCGACGATGCATTGAGATACTCCCAGATATTTTATACCGGTAGCGCAAGATTCATGTCAATGGGAGGTGCATTCACAGCCCTTGGCGGCGATCTGTCAACTCTGAGCCAGAATCCGGCCGGACTTGGTGTATTCCGGTCATCTGAAATTTCTGTTTCCCCTCAATTGTTTCATATCAACACAATTGCAAATTTCAAGGGGACCAGCACAGAGGATTATATTTATGAATTCGGACTTGGTCAGGGTGGAATTGTGTTCAGCCTGCCAAGACGTAACAAGGAATCGGAATTCACATCTCTTAATTTCGGATACTCTTACAACCAGACCAACAATCTGAATCAGCAAATAAACATCAACGGTGTAAGCAATAACAGTTCTCTTACTGATTACTGGGCTGGAATAAGTGAAAATTATTTTCACGATGAACTCGCAACCGAAGTTCCCGATGCATTTCTGGCTTATGATGTATGGCTGATCGACACTCTTTCAGGTTCAAACGTAGATTATGGTACCGTCTACTCAAACTATGGGGATAATCTTCCATCAGTATATGGTCAGACCGTACAACGGCTGATAAGTACCGAAGGATATACCAACGAACATGCTTTTTCATTCGGGGGCAGCTATTCAAACAAATTGTTTTTCGGTGCAACTGTAGGCATAACAAGGTTGCGGTATACCAGCAAGTATGAACATCTCGAATCTACCGATGAAGATCTTCTTTCTTTGTTTACGGATTTTAATTATACCTTCTTTTATGAAAACATCGGCACCGGGTATACAATTAAACTTGGAGCTATATACAAGCCTGTAGAAGCACTCCGTATTGGACTGGGATTTCATTCGCCCGGACTCTTCAGGATCGACGAATATGTCAATGATAACATAACCTCTCATTTCAGCGACGTTGCAGTACCCTATGAATCGTCAAACGAAGCCGTAAGGTATAACTATGCACTTACCACACCATTCAGGCTTCTGGCCGGGGTAGCCCTGCAGATTAAAAAAGTGGGAATGATCAGCATCGATTATGAGTTTATTGATTATGGGTCAGCTAAATTCTCCGAAACAGGGGATGGATATAATTACAGCGAAAAGAACCTGTCGATAAAAAACAGCCTCCAGCCTGTCAGTAACCTGCGACTGGGTGCAGAAGCAAGGCTGAATAATCTTTATTTCCGCGGCGGCTACGGCTATTACGGAAAAGCCTGGAAAAGCGATGAACTGAACGGCGATCTTGATCATAATTCATTTTCACTTGGCACAGGTTTCAGAGCACAGAACATCTTTGTTGATTTTGGTTTTACCAGGCTGACAAATCCAAATAATTACCTTCTGTATGATGCTGAAATCGAAGCTCCGATGTCCGATATGAGCGTCAACAGAAACATCTTCACTCTTACTTTTGGTTATAAATTTGGTCTCTAATACTTTGTTTGACTTCCCTGAAAGGCTTCCGGAGCATTCCGGAGGCCTTTTTTACAAATATCCCGGCGAATCAGGTCCCATATTAAAAACCAGGTCGGCAATACATAGTCCGGGAACAAATCCATGAATGCTGCTGAAGACCTGGAAATATTTTTTTGCCGGCCAGAATGACTTTTTTTTAGGGTGTATTGTATAACGAAAATCGCCTGCAATGCTTTCAACGGGTACGAAAGCTGAAGTATTGGTTATTCTGGTTTCGATATGCAGCATTTTAAGGAATTCAGCCAATACTTCCATATTAAGATCAAGCAGAAAATCGTGGCTGGCATTGATTATCTTTTCAATGATTTCAAAATAGTAAAGGAAATAGGGTGATGAATTATATGCAGCTATTAAAGCTCTCAGGTGAACCTGCTGCCATCTTTTTGAATAATCAATCCGTATATCCCGGATATGTGTTTTATGAAGACTTCCAAGGTACACGGGAACTGTCAGAAGCTGCGGTCCGCCCACGGACAAAATATAACAGCGATTCCTGTATGACTGCTTGAGATAGTTTTCCTCCGTTTCAATGAATACCTCATCTGCTTCGCTTATACGGGCAAAATATTCAATGGGAGGAAGGTAGGCAGTGGACAGAAATATCTTACCGGGCATATGAAGGTGCTCACTTCATTCTGTTGATCATGCTTGCGGAGAATCCTGCGCCAAAACCATTGTCAATATTGACAACAGTTACTCCCGCTGAACAGCTTGTAAGCATCGCAAGGAGGGCGGAGATACCTCCGAAATTAGCGCCATAGCCTACACTTGTTGGTACCGCTATCACAGGTTTATCAACAAGTCCGCCGACAACACTGGCCAGGGCCCCTTCCATTCCCGCAATAACTATTATAACCCTGCAGCTTCTGATCTCAGGCAGTTTGTCGACAAGCCTGTGTATTCCTGCAACGCCAGCGTCATATATTCTTAATACCTTATTACCAAGTAGTTCCGCAGTAACAGCTGCTTCCTCTGCAACCGGTATATCAGAGGTACCGGCAGTGATCACACCAATACGGGTTGATGGTGATTCGGGTTTCTTTTTTTGAATTGATATTATCCTTGCTTCCGGAAAATGCCGGGCTTCAGAGGAAATCTCCTTTATTGAGTCGAACATCTCCACGGAGGCTCTTGTACCAATTATATTATTCTCCCTTTCTGCCATGACCCTGAAGATCTCTCTGACCTGGTCAATTGACTTGCCGGAACAATATACTATCTCAGGGTAGCCTGTCCTGACTTCACGGTGGTGATCGATCCTGGCAAAACCCAGATCGGTATACGGAAATGATTTAAGCACTTCAAAAGCTTCTTCAACGCTTTTTTTGCCATCCTTAACCTCATGGAGGAGCTTTTCCAGTTCTTTGGCCGTCATAATTCTTTTATTTCCTGATCCATGCTTCCGGATCTGTAACCTTCAAGATCCAAAGATATATATCTGAAACCGATTTTTTTTAAGCCCGAAACAATTAATTCTTTCCCCGGATCAGTTATGATCTTTTCAAGGTATCCCGGCAGGCACTCAATTCTTGCAACATCCCCATGCAACCTGATCCTTGTTCCCGGATATCCTTTATTGAACAGGAAATTTTCTCCTTCCCCGATCATGCGAAGCATTTCCGGTCTGATCTCGGTTTCGTACGGGATTCTTGTAAGCAGGCATGCCATGGCAGTCTTATTCCACAGGGAAAGGCCGGCCTTTTTTGAAAG
>CAZKMH010000007.1:0-6547 GCA_964553395.1 uncultured Rikenellaceae bacterium
TCGGGGTAAACGAAGAAAATCAATGAATTCATATTCCTGATTCCCGATAATCATGTTAATTTTTATGATTGACAAGATATAAAAAAAGGAGGAAAGGAAAAGAGAAATTTTCCTGAACCGAGGTATATAGTGACCATACAATCTGTCGGAGAAATATGGTTGATTGTGGGTGCAATTTATCTCTCAACAGGCTAAAAGATGTGCTCAATCGGGCCTATATCGGGTTTCCCATGTATTTTGGCACCTCTCATGTCATACTCCTGATGATCATTTAAGGGTATGCCCTTATCTATTGCCGGTGAATTTCCCTGAAGAATAAACCGTAGCCAGGGATTCCAACCTGAAACTCCTGTTTCGTCAATAAATAAAGGGTCACCAATAATTTCTTCCGGATCGGCAGGCTTGCTTTTCATCATCCCGTAAAACAGATTAACATGAAAATAATTCCGTGAGCTTTTTCCTAAATCGAAAAAATTATTCTGCCCTTTTGAAACAAAAATATTGTTTTGGTACAATGTCGAATCGGAATATCCACCCCAGCTTTTATGGAAAATAAACTTAATAGAATCAATTCCCAGACCTGAATAAATAAGGTTGTTATAGACCCTGGTATTCGTCGTTGGACCTGACCCGCGAATTACATGGTTCTTATTGTCTTCAAAAATATTATACCTTATTACGGTTCCATCATTAAAGTTATTTCCACCTCCGCTAAGACAGAACAATATTCCGCCAAATCCATTATGATGGCTGTAATTGTACTGTATTACTGTATTTTTACAATTCCAGTCGCCGTCAAACCCTCCGGCATCAGCATCTTTTTTCCCATCCCAGCTATCAGCTTCCGTATTGTAAACTGTATAACAGGCTTCGTTGTATTGAAACAAGGCATTGTTGCAATTGAACGGGAATGAGGCATTTCCGCTTCCTTTCAAGGCACATTGGTTAAAATGATTATATTCTATCAGCGGACTCTCAGCCACCCTCACTATTAAGGCATTAGCTCCGGTCCGTTCAAATCTGTTATTACGGATGATAATAGCTTTTGATGGAAACCAGTTATCGGTTTTTTGGTCTCCGAATGGTTCCCCCCACAGGCTGTAAAGTGATCGATTCCACCACACCGAAGTGTTTGAAAACCCCGTACGATCAACATCGTGGATGTAACACCCAATGAGACAAATATCTTCAAAATTTGTAGGTTTACGCAGGCTTTCGTCATTATTCCAGGTAACTTCCATAAAAATTCCACCGTTGTCTTTTGTGGCCATAGAACCGTTAATATCACAAAGTTCCAGTCCTGCGAACCAAATGTGGTGAAGTGTACCGACATCTTTGGCTTCTACATAAATGCCGGTTTTTTCGGAACAGGCATAAGCTGCCTTCACTCCACTTTTTACAGGTACCGGAACTTCAAACGGTTTGTAGTTTTTAATTTTCAGATTCCTGAATTCAATGTACTCCTGGTTAAATAACCTGACAGTATATGAAGCTGTTTCTCCGGTAGCAATTACCCCAGCCGCATCAATTTCTGGAAGTGGCCCATTGCCATATGCACTAAAAACGATAGGCATCCCCACTTTCCCCGACCCTGTTGGAAAGAGATTACCTTTCCATTTCCCCCCTCTGCGAAAAAGAATGGAATCACCCCCCTTTAATGTAATATTGTTAATGTTCTTCAGGCTTCTCCATGCTAAAGAAGAGCTTATGCCACTGTTTGAATCATTACCTGAAATATCGTCAATATAACAGGTAGTTTGTGAGAATGATGTAAGATAAATAATATTAAGGAGAGAAATAAACCAGATATACTTTTTCATCATCGTATAATATTGATTTAAATTGTATGATGGAACCCACATGTTAATAGAATTAATTTATAAGTGCTTGTCCCGCTTAAGCGGGATGTGGGTTTCATATGCAAGGATTACTTAAAATTAACCGTTTTACGTTCTGCCAATATCAATGGGTAATCAGCTAGTGGTAAGTTATTGCAGATCAGCATTCCTTCTTCCTTTTTAAATGATTTAAATTCAAATACATTTCCAGTTAGCAGATCAATGAGCACCGGATCATCAAATAAAATCCCTTTAAGCCGGAGGTTAATCAATGCCAGTTTGGACAGGTCTTCCTGGGCATTCCAGGGAAGCCACCACGCAACCAGGTTATTACCTGAATTATCAGAGTAAGAAGCAACCAGAGGAACGGAAGGAAAAGCATCGTCCTCCTCTCCTATGCCGTAAAAAATACCCTGGTCCAAAACGTCAACCTGATATCTTTTTTCATGTGGTTTATAAGAGGGTTGCCAGATTGCACACAGGTTTTGATAAGCATGAAAAGCCGGTTTTTCAGTCAGTTCGGGATTGGTTAACAGACATTTTTCATTTACCCCTTTTGTTTTTACCCTTGAGCCGCCCCTTTCCGGATAGCCAAAGATTTCATCAATGGGCCTTAAATTGGTACGCGTTGGTTTATCGCCTTTACCGGATGTATGAACCAATTTGAAGTAGTTGCTAAGAGTAGCTCTGCAAAAATAGGTATCCACAAAACTTTGCCGCAATAACCATTTTGCCTGAATATTTAAACCCCATGGAGCCCGTCCCCGGTAATCGCGGGTGCTGCTGTGTGAGGGATAGCCGCATTCACCCTGCCATAATTCTATTGATGGATTGTATCTATTGATTACATTCCACAATTCAATAGCTGCATAAACCCGTTCCTCAGGAACTGCTCCATAATTGTGGTACGAAATTATATCAATGAATTTATAACCTCCAACACTTAGAAAATCATCGGCAAACTGTGGATTTATACCTGCCATTGAGCCACCAATGACTTTAGACTCCGGATCGAGTTCCTTAATCAGCTTTGCTGTTTCCACCAGCAACCGGCCATATTCTTTTCCATCGGGAACGCTGCCCCAGTAATTCCTGTGGTTTGGTTCGTTCCATACTTCCCAGTAATCGATTTTATCTTTATACCGTTCAACAGTTGCCCGGATGTAATTCAAATAAGCCTCCATTGCCACAGGATCCTTAATGGGTGGCTCAGGTTTATACCCGTAGATTTCAGCTTCCTCCGGATTGTCGTAAGTGGTGAGTCTGGAATAAAGCTTATTGCCATCACCAAGAGTAATGAAAGGTGTAATCCCATTTTTTAGGGCCACCTCAAATGCCTGGTCGGGATTTTCCCAGGAATAGACACCCTTTTCTTTTTCGACAGAGGACCATGATGCACCCAGCCGGGTCCATTTCACACCAATATCTGCTGCTTTTGCAACCAGACTCGGGTCAAGAGTACCCGCCTGAATACCGAAGGGGGAAGATGTGATTTCGCTTGATCGCTTAGGGATTATTTTCCCTGCCACTTTAAGGTTAATCTGCGTAGATTCCTCTTGATCCAGGCAAGAAGAAATTCCGGTTAAGAGGAGAAAGATATATACAATTCCAGCCACAATTTCTGAGGTTCTTTTCATAGTTAATTAGTTTAGTTAAATGAGGTCTCAAGAATAACCAGTCTGCGATCCCCTTTCAGGGCGATCTTCAGACTGGAAGAACCTGGTTTTATCTCAGTTTGAATTACCTTGTACTCACCTTTCTTTACAGTTTCATTGGTTAATTCTGTCCCGTTTATTTCTATTTTAAGGGCTAATTCCTGTTCCGATGGATTCCATACAATGGTCTCCATTGTGCTTACCCCTGCTGGAATACGGCACCAGAATACTCCTTCCCCCTGGCTGCTGTCTATGTAAATCGGAGAAGGAACCCCGCCAAAATCACGATGAATATAAGGGCCAAACATACGCCTTCCATACGGGACATATTCTTTACCTGCCGCATTATTCCAGCCACCTCCCTTTTCACCGAACAGATGCCCATCTTTGAGCAGGATGAGGGGAAGGCCTTCGTACGAACCAAACAATGCCGGTTTTGAATTCAGCATAAAACCACTGTTTATTCCGGTCAGTAATCCTTTTTCTGTTTCATAGTCACCCCAGAGGATAGGTGAATCAATATAAACATACTTCTCATGTGGTATTTGGCTTACCATATATTTAACCATGTTTGATAATAACCGGTCTGCAACCGGATCAATTCCTGCCCGGTTTGAGATATCAAAACCTGAAAGAAGTATTGAGCCTTTCCCGTGAAAAATTTCAGCCAGCGTAATTCCTTCAAGTCCTACACTATAATTGGCAAGGATTGCCGTTTTATCTATATCAGTTTTATTTTCTAATGTAAACCCGTTAGTAACCGGATAAATCGCCGGAAAACCTTTTTTCGTTTCATCCCACTGTGTATAATCTGACCATTCTCTTAGTGCTGCACGTGTAATCCCGGAAAAAACCGGATGACCTGGCCTTTCAGGATTTACATTGAATGAATTTCCTGATGGACGGGGAGGTGGAGGATAAGACGGATCGTCAATATCCATTTTAGGAAATCCCACTTTAACAGGTAAGATCTGCTTCAAAAATTGTTGATGGACTGAATCCTGCCTCAGGATTATCAAACGACCTCCTTTATGCACGAAATCCATTATTAACGTGGATGACTTCCCCACTGTTTCATTGGCTGAATTTTCTCCAATCACCAGACATTCAGTTTGTTTCAATCCCGAAAAACTTTTGATTAGTGTAGCATTAATTTGATTGTTATTCAAAGCTTTATGGGAAGCCCCCTGCAAGTCATAAAGTAAAACCTTCCCATTACCAGTTATTTCTCCATGTTCAGGTCTTCCGATATAAAGAGATTCGGAGTTTCGTGATACTTCTTTTCCATTTGCCAAAACAAGTCCTTCCAGTTTGTAATAACCTGAAAAAAGATTATCCGGAAGTCTGATATTGATTTTTTCTGAATGTATATCGTAATAGGGAATATCCGGCAGATTTATTGTATCTGATAACCATTGGGTATATGCCTTGTCAAGCAGACGGACAACCAGGCTGACCTTTACAAGTCCGGAAAAATTCTCAGAATCGTTTATTACATGAGCAATAGGATGTATGGTTGTCCCACTATAGACCTGGGATTGCCAGTTCTCCCAGCTCAGCAATACCGGCTGATATGAGATCCTGGCCTGCCATGCAACAGGTTTTGGGTCCATGTCAGAAAAAGTCTTAACTGTATGCCAGTTAAGAAAGAGTATTGTAAAAGGGAATACCCCGGACGATTCAGGGTTTATCCTGCGTAATCTACGCATAAGTTCTGTGGCCTGTTTAAATACAAAACTCTGATGATGGTCAGCCAGTTGAGCCTGTTCATTCATTGGAGCATGACCGGTCCAGTTTAACTGCGAAACCGGGTTTTTATGATTAGGTGTCAGATTGTACCGGCCATCAGGACCAGTATAATTTCCAACACATTCAGTGAAAGTCAGAGGTTGCATTGTTTCAGGAGAAGTTATCCTGTCGTAATCCCGGATATTTAAGAATGTAAAAGGTGATGCATAATACCATCCCCAGTACCTGTGCAGGTCGCAGATATCACCTCCACGGCCGTAACCGTAACCTGCATTCCCGATATATAACCTTGTACCATCCCATTTTTTTAGCTGCTTATATGCATAATTTAAAAAATCCTGCCATTTCTTTGCAATTTCTCCAGCGTAAGGAACTTCATTGGTAAGAGCATAAATCATCAGGGACGGGTGGTGCATGAGGGGTTGAAACTTTTCGTTTTCATACCAGGAAACACCGTCGGCGTAATTTTTTGGTGGATTTTCACCCGCAACCATCGCTGAATAATTTCCGCCAAAAACCATCATCCCCAGTTCATCGCATACATCGTACCACGTTTGATTGTCGGGAATACGAATTATATTGACATTTATGCTTTTCATAAAAGCAATATAATCCTCAGCAAATACCCTGCTGGTTTCAACTTCGGCTGGAATACCCCGGCCCGGGGGATTGATGGCAATACCTCTCAGAAAAATGGGATGATCATTAAGGTAAATCTGACCTCCTTTTGATCCAAAATCACGGAAGCCAACCCGGCTTGAATATGTTGTGATTTCTGTCCCATTTTCGGTCAGTGACAGGTTTAACTGATACAAAACCGGACTTGAGGGGGACCACAATTCCGGATTTAACTTTGCAGTTCGAAACTTAATTTTACCCTCAGCTTTTTCACTTTTAAGTAATCCTTCCCATAAAATCTGATCATCCTTTTTGTTCCGAATGGAAACGTTTAATTCCGGATTAATAAAATTCTCTGTTTCGATAATATCAATAAAAAGAAAATCAGAAGTCGTTTTCACAAAGAATTTTATTTCATTATATTCCCTGGCAGTAGAATTACCGGTCAGCGTACATCCAAAAAACAGACTGACAGGGAAAAGGAAACTTAAAAAGAATTGATTGAATTTCATAACTTTAGATTCAGAATTGTTTTAGTTTTAACATCTCCCTGGCATACCGGATACCTAAATAATGTCTAAAAGTACCCATTGTTATGGGTTGTAAAAACATGTAAGCCGGATAATTCAGAGCCTCATTTTGCTGAGACTCTGAATTCCTGGAAAATTAAATTTTTTAATAAATTAA
>CAZKMH010000007.1:6647-25412 GCA_964553395.1 uncultured Rikenellaceae bacterium
GTTATCGGACTCGCATTTGACCGGACCCTGATTATATTAAGAGTTACAGCCGCTCCGATCCTGTCATCCAGGGCCAGCTGTGCCTCAGCTTTTAAAAGGTACGTCTCAGCCAACCTCAGATATATCAAATCATTATATTGGAATACATCGTCCACGAATGAACTATAAGCATAATCCCATTTTCTTGAGTAGGGCCAGTTGGTCCTGTTCCGGGAGTTAAATGAAATATCCTGCGCCCAATCCATCCAAACCGTATCACCATAGGCATAGCCAGTGGGCAGAACATCGGCACCAGCTCCACCATTCTCTTCATCGGTTTTAAGAATAAAGAATTTCCTTATAGCATAATTGGATGCTCTGTCGTCTCCCTCCTCGTAGTTGTCGATAGCCCATTTCGTCAACGACATTCGGGCCAGGCCCCTGCCCCCTCTTTCGACTGTTTTTTTCAATACATTTGCTTTACCGGCAAACCTGGCTGTTTCATACCTGGTGACATGCCAGCGGCGTAAAATAGCCCCACTTCCTCCGGTAATCTCAAATTCAAACGGGAATACCCACAATGCTTCAGTGTTACCTTCACTTCTGTTCGAATTACCATCATAAAACATATCCATAAATGGAACCCCGGGCTGACTGCTCCGTACACCATAACGGGCAGTAATCAATTTATAAGCCGATGTATTAATACATTTGTCTGCCCATACCAATGCTTCTGCAGGATTGTCCTGCAGCAGGTGCATCTCTGCCAGATAGGTTTGAATGGCACCTTTGGTAATCCTTCCCTGAAATTCAGGCTCAACACCTATATATTGTTCAGCAAATAAAAGATCCTCAATTATTTGGTCCCTTACTTCTCTTACCGGTGTACGGACCCAGTCTGTTTTAACTTCTGAACCCAATGCTTCATTAAGGTTTAACGGTACATCCCCCCAGCCATAAGTAAGATATCTGTATGCCCACGCTCTGAGGACTTTGGCGTGCGCTATTACCATGTTTTTGTTTTCATCACGACTTCCATTCCCACCACTCCAATCGACTTCTTCATCTTCGGCATGAATAATTATTGTATTGGCAGAATTGATAATACGATAGAGCCAATGAAAATTGTCGTATATCTCAATATACGTGGAGTTATTGTTTGGCCAGCTTTCTGCAACCCTTGCAAAACCATCCCGGTGGTTAGACGTCATATTATCATTCCCGTCCATCCACATCTCCATTCTCAAATAATTGGAGCTACTTCTCCCTTCATAGTCTTGACGAACAAGAGAATACAATCCATTTATCCCGGATTGGAACCCATTATAGGTTGTATAGAGTGTTACTGTAGTAATGATCTGGGGGGGTTCTTCTTTAAGGTAATTCTCCGAGCAACCTGTATATAAAAAAACTACAGTTAGCATTACGGCCATATAGTTTAATATTTTTTTCATAATATTCATATTTTTGTGATTATCAATCATTTAGAATGAAGCGTTTATCCCAAACACAAATTCTTTCTGCAGAGGGAGGGCCAGTTGTGCATCCAACTCAGGATCAAGTCCGGGCCATTTGGTAATGGTAATGAGGTTCCTTCCTGTCATATAAAATTCCAGCTTGCTAAAACCTGCTGATTTCAGGATACTTGAGAAATCATAGGAGAAGGTAATATCTTTTACACGCGCAAAATTTTTTGAATAGTATTTAGGTGCATTTATCCCTCCATTGGAACCCCCATTCAGATCATTAATAATCCAGTCGTTTGTTGGATTGTCGATTGTCCACCAGTTCTTCAATGTTGTGTTCCTGTACACACCTCCAAATACATTATCGGATTCCAAAGGATTAGTTGTGGTAATTCCACTTATCCCATACATAAAGAATGAAAAAGCAAAACCATTATACCTAAATGTATTGTCCATTCCCCAGATAACTTTAGGGTCACGTTGGCCCTGAATTACCCTGTCGTGATCCGGGTCGATCACATTGTCGTTATTTTGGTCGACAACCTTACTTCCTCCCGGGTATTTATAATAAACAGCAGCCTGGTCTTCTTCTCCCAATTGCCAGATACCATCCCATACATAGTTATAGTTTACCCTTATTGGATGCCCAATAAACCACCCGCTACCGACATCGTCGATTTCCCTCTGCCCAATGACATTACCGTTTTCATCCAGAACATCCTCCATTATTCCATACAATGAAACAATTTCATTTTTGTTAGTGCTAAAGTTAGCGGAGGTAGTCCAGGAAAAATTACCTTTAACTATGTTCCTGGAAACAATTGATGCTTCGAAGCCGACATTTTTTGTTTCTCCAATATTTTGCGTTATATCTGTCATCCCATGAACGGAGGAGATAGTACGTTCAAGCAGGAGGTCGAAAGTATTTGTGACATAGAAGTTTAAATCTCCGGAAAATCTTCCTGACAGTAGTCCGTAATCCAATCCTACATTCATTGTTTTCGACGATTCCCAGCCTAAATTGTCCATACCTAAAGTACTTGGTATATAGCCGGGCATAGTATTGATCCCATCAATAAAATTTTGCTCCGACATGCGTGCTATGGTACTGTAAGCCCCGATAGCCTGATTTCCGTTTAACCCATAGGAAGCCCTCAGTTTAAGCGTGCTGATAAGGTCCTGATTTGAAAACAGACCATCAAAGAAATCCTCATTAGCAACATTCCACCCCAGTGCCACCGACGGGAAAATCCCCCATTTCGTTTCCGCTCCGAACCCGGAATAGCCATCGCGGCGTACCGTGAGGGTCAACAGATAACGGCTATTATACGAATAGTTCAACCTGAGCATTTGAGAAATCAATGTGTTTGAACTATACCCGTAATCAGGATTACGCACCTCAGCCTGTCCGGCTGAATACCAGGTAAGGAAATCATTCGGAAAACCTGTAGCATCAAGGCTATTGTCTGAACTTACATAGTTCTCGAAAGAATAAACACCGGTAAAGAATAGATTGTGTTTTCCGAATTCGCGATTATAATTCAGGATGTTTTCAATTGTATAATTTTCGGACTGGCCTCTGTTTGTGCTTGATTCACCACGAACACTCAATCCAACTAAAGTGTTCCTTCCCCAATAGGTCCCGGTGTTGGTAAACCTCATCCTGACTCCTGTATTTATCCGGTATTGTAATCCTTTTACAAAAGGGAAATCGAGGATGGCATAGTTATTTGTCACAACCTGGTAAGACTTATCGATATTATCTGCAAGGAGACGTTGTAAGGGGTTACCAATCTGGGTTTGTTCCGGCCAGGGATTAATTGTCAGGTCGCCATTTTCATCATAAGCAGTGGTCAGCGGGTTCATCCAGAAAACCCCATCATAGCCAGCGCCTCCGTCCCAGGCAACATTCAATCCGCTTCTGTCATCGTAAGTCAGCTGTGTCCGTGTTCCAATAGTAAACCACTCCGCTATTTTGGTGTCCAGATTGAATCTTATCGACACACGCTGATAGTCGTCACCCTTAGCCAGACCTTGCACATCTGTTAAACCACCTGAAAAATAGTAACTGGTATTCTGGAAACCTCCTGACGCAGAAATGTTATGTTGTGTGCTATGACCTTTGCGTAATGCAAGATCGTACCAGTCAATCCATGTACCGGCGTCGTATACAGCTTGCTCCGAGGCAGATATAGAACCAGGTTCCCGGGTATTCTTAAACTCATAAAATTGGGGACCAGTCATTGTATTTGGGATTTTAACGAAACTTTGTATACTGTAGTATCCGTCATATGATATGATGGGTTTTCCAATCTTCCCCAGTTTTGTTGTAACCAGTATAACACCGTTCGAACCACGGGAACCATAAATTGCAGAAGCAGAAGCATCTTTTAGAACCTCTATGGACTTAACATCAACCGGATTAATGTCGCGTAAATTCCCTCCATAAGGAACCCCATCAACAACAATTAAAGGACTATTTCCTGCCGTGATGGAATTACGTCCCCTGATCATTATAACCTCGTCGGGTGAAGACCCCGCAGTGCTGGTGTTCATCATAACACCTGGAATTGCCCCCTGAATTGCCTGGGATATGGTTAAATTAGGAACCACTTCAAGCCTGTCCTCATTCAATGAAGCCACGGTTCCGGTTATGTCCCTTTTCTTCTGAGTACCATAACCTACAACCACAACTTCATCCATGGTAATACTTCCGGCTCTGAGGGTCACATTAATTGTTGAACTGCCGGTGACCCTGATCTCCTGGTTTTCCATCCCGATAAAGGAGAAGACCAGAACAGGATTTTCGCCGGTTATCACGATCGAATAATTACCATCTTCATCGGTTGATGCGCCGATGTTAGTCCCTTTCAAAACTATATTTACCCCGGGCAAAACAATACCGTCTGCGTCTTTCACGGTACCCGTTACAGTTTTCTGCTGAGCAAAACAATTAATTCCTGAAAGCAACAGGAATAAAAGAATACACATTTTTTTTGTACTGTGTGTGATTTTCATAGGGTTTAGAATTTAAATTCATACTTGTTATATTATTAATATTTTAATAACTTATAATACAAGATAAATCAAAAGAAGATAGAATATTGCAATTATGGCTGCCAGCGAAATCATTGAAATTATCAGTCGTTTTTTTAATAATTTGCTCATGAGTTTTTGAAACGGATTGGTTAACAGATGAACAAATTTAAATAATGAATCGTCTTTAAAGGACAGAAATATGTTACAGCAAGACAGGGTAAATGTTACATTAATAAATATAAAGTGTAACTATTCAAATGGTAACATGATACATTTATGAACCGAAGTATCAGCAATCGAATCAATATCTTAACTGTCGAGTTTAGGGTTTTCAGAAGTGTAGTCGGAAGGCAGAACACCATATTGGATTTTAAAGGCATCACGAAAATGATCGGCACCTTCAAATCCGGACAGGGTTCTGACCTCTTTAATTGTTAGTTTATGCTGACTTAAAAGATGAGCGGCTCTTTTTAATTTAACACTGCGAATAAATTCGACTGCTGTCATATTGGTCAGAGCTTTTATTTTCCTGTAAAAATGAACCCGGCTCAAACCGACATGTTTGCTTAGTTTATTTACATTGACTGATGGATCGGAGATATTCTCAGTAATATAATCGACTGACTTTTTTAACAATTTCTCATCAAATGAAATCAGGGTAACAGGACCAGGATCGCATAAGGATTCAATCCTAAAATGGCTTCTTAATATATCACGCTGTTTAATAAGGTTCCTTACCTTTAAAAGTAAATATTTTGCACTGAATGGCTTCGTTATATATTCATCAGCACCCGTTTCCAATCCCTCATATCTGAAAGTAATGGCTGTCCTGGCGGTTAAAAGGATTACAGGTATGTGACTTGTCCTTAAATCAGTTTTAACTCTGCGACAAAACTCAATGCCATCCATTAACGGCATCATAATATCACTGATAATAAGATCAGGGATCGTCCTCAATGCGACTTCCAGCCCCGTTTCTCCATTATCTGCCTCTTCTACAGAATAATCAGGAACAAACAGGGTTTTAATAAAACTCCTTACTTCGCTATTGTCTTCAACAATTAATAATTGTGGCTTTTCTTCCCTATTATCAGAATTACTGATAGCCGTTTCACTGTCAAATTCATCGTAATCAAATTCACGTTCCTGAAGCTCCCATGTATATAAACTCGGGTCTTCACTGTTTCTAAAATCAGTTGCTATTTCATTGTATCTAAAATGATCTTTCCCCAACGGGAACCAGACCGTAAATTTTGTTTCACCTTCAGTGTCGAAAACGGGTATCCGGCTTTCAACCGTAATTACCCCATGATGCAACTCGACCAGGCGTTTTGTTAATTCCAGACCAATACCTGTGCCAGCCTTTAGATTATTTGTTTCCGTTTTCACCGTGTAAAACCTGTTAAAAATAGTATCCAGGTTTTCAGCCTTGATACCTTTCCCATTATCAACAACAATTATTCTGGCATACATGTTGGAAATCCTGTCATTTTTTGAAATAAACCTGCAGGCTTCACGATCAACAACCTCCAGCTGAAGTTTAACTTTCCCCCCTTTCGGAGTATTCTTGAAGGCATTTGAAAGCAGGTTATATAAAATAACCTCCATTTTTTCGCGTTCATACCAGAGTGGTAAATTGTCGTATTCGCATACAAACTCAAATGAAGTTTCCTTTGATTTAGCAATCTCCCTGAATCCGAGACTGATTTCTTTTAAAAACCTTGCTATATTTCCTTCTGCCACCCGGATTGTTTCATGTCCTGTTTCCAGCTTGCGTAAGTCGAGTATCTGTTTGATCAATTGCATCATCCTGAACCCATTCCTCTGAATGTTTAAAAACTGATTCCTGATCCTGTTTGAAATACCCGGTTGCATACTTATTTTCTCAAGTGGGGTTAATATCAATGTCAGAGGAGTCCGAAGTTCGTGTGAAACATCAGTGAAAAATTTCAGTTTTTCCTGGTGGAGCTCCTTTTCCTTTTCCAGTTTAAAGTGCTCCATTTCAAGGTCATTTTTAAGTTTAGCCCATCTCTGGGAATACCAGAAAAAAGCAAATAACAATAAACCTAAAAATATTGAATAAATTGCTAATGCCCAGCCTGTTTTCCACCAGGGAGGCAGGATAGTTACCTGCAGACTTTTGAAAGTATCGCCCCATTTTTCAGGATTCGTAGTCGCTTTTAATCTGAGGTCGTAAGTTCCGGAAGGGAAATATGTAAAATTTATAATACGCTGAGTCCCCAGATCAATCCATCCTTTATCAAGGCCCTGGACCATATACCTGTAAAAAGTATTTTCAGGAGATATGTAATTCAAGCTCAGAAAAGATATCGTAAAGTCGCGTTGATCATAGTCAAGAAACAGATGCGAAGTCTCATTTAAAGACTTTTGAATTGGTGAATTAATATCACCTGGTTTACTTATTTTGAATTTTATACTAAGGTCAGACAAAATTACTGGTGGAAAGAAAATAGTATCACTTACCCGCCAGGGGAAAAACTGGTTGTATCCGTTGACACCACCGAAAAGCAATTCACCGGTCCTACTTTTAATAGCACTTCGCGGGTAAAACTGTGAACCCTGTAAACCGTTACTGGTTGTGTAAGTTATCAATTTCAGATATTTTCTGCCCGAATCATCATCCAACAATGTCGCCATTGAAAGACCTTTGTTAGTTGTAATCCACAATTGCCCCTTTTCGCCTTCTAAGATGGCATTTATGGTATTATCGTTCAACCCGTTACTTGTATTGAACCAATAAAGACTACTGCCTTGTTTCAGATACAATCCGTATCCCTGTGTGCCGATCCAGATATTTCCTGATGAATCTTCGGTAATAAAGTTTACATAGATGATCGAATTTTTATATTCTCCTAATAATGAGGAGATATCTATCTCTTTTAGTGTAACTTTATCAATACACCGGATTCCGTCCTGAGTCCCAATCCAAAGCTGGTTGAATTTATCGACAAAAATGTCGTTGATGTTCTCCCTTATTATTCCGGGAATGGTAAGAAAATTATCAGTCACCGGATCCAGAATCTGAAGTCCTCCACCATTTGTCCCAATCCAAATCTTCCTGTCATTCTCGACATATATTGCATGTACCTGGTCGTTGTTTAACGTATTCGTATGACCTTTTTTGTTATAATAATTAGTAAAACGCTGTGTTTTAATATTCAGGCAACTTAACCCGCTGAAAGTACCTATCCACAGGTTTCCCCTGCTGTCTTTAGCAAGTGATTTGATATTGTTTCCTGTAATAGAGTTGCCATTTGACTTCATATAATGGAGGTAACTGTCATTTTTTTGGTCATAATAATGCAATCCACCGCCTTCTGTTCCAATCCAGAGGTTGCCCCCGCTTTCTTCCAGAAAAGCCGAAACAATTTTTATTTTATTTGTACTCCCCGGATCAACAAAGTCCGAGCTAAGTGTAAACAAAACTTTTTTAGGATGATAATAGTTTATTCCTCCTGCATAAGTTGCAATCCATATTCCACCCTGGTTATCTTTAATAATATCACGTACTGAATTATTGCTGATACCTTCCGGATTTTCATCGGAATAAATTATATTCTCAAGAGTTGAGGTACTCTTGTCAAAGATGCTCAATCCTTCCATTGTCCCCAACCAGAGAGTCTTTTCATCTATTCCAATAATTTTCCGGATATTGTTCGAACTTAACCGGCTGTTCTTAGTTGATAAGTGGCTAACTTTAGTCCCGGTACTATCAATCCTGTTAAAAACATAGAGCCCGAAACCTTCGGTACCAATCCACATCTCTCCATTCTGGCATTCACAAATACTCCTTATTTCAAAGCGTTTTGAATTTAATTCTGTCTCCTTTTCAAGATAATATCTGACAAATCCATCTCCCGATTTCCGGTATAACCCGTTTCTTGTCCCAACCCACATATTTTCCCCGCTATCCCTGAAAATAGTAATTATTGTATTCGAATTGTCAGATATTTCACTATTAACAAACAATCGCCTGAAGCTATTATACTTACTGGAATATATATTGATGCCTGAGGTAGTGCCAATCCAGATATTCTTATCTGAATCTTCAAGAATTGACCAAATATAGTTATCTGAAATACCTGTGGAATTCTCAATGGCAAGGAAACTAGTAAAACACTGACGGTCAGAGTCAAATTTATTCAGACCATTTGCGGTCCCGATCCATAATTCATTATTACTCGTCTCGTAAATACAATTGACCTGATTATTTGAAATACTTAATGAATCAATGAATTTATGCTTGTAAATAGTATAATCAATGCCATCAAACTTATTTAGACCATCCCTGGTACCAATCCATATTAATCCATTATGGTCCTGAATAAGGCACAATGCTGAATTGTGCGACAGCCCGCTCTTCATATCGATTTTAGAAAACCGGATCTCCCCCCGGAACGATGTCAGCAAAGGAAACAGCAGTGTAAAAAAAAGAAGTCTGTATTTCAAAAGAAAAGCCATCAAGCCAGATTTAAATAACATTGAATAAACCTACCTGTTAAGTAAACCGATGAGGTAGTTCGAAAATGTTTCTGCAACGAAACATTCATGGCAGGCAACAAAATCTCTGCTGTTAATTATTTAACAGAAAACCTGTATATAGTTTGCGATGTAAATGTTTCACCTGCATTGAGAACAGTTGTCGGAAATTCCGGATGATTCGGACTGTCGGGATAATGACCTGATTCAAGGCAGAATCCTGACCTGTGGGTATATGCTTTTCCACCATGACCGATCCTGGTTCCATCCAGGAAATTGCCGGTGTAGAGTTGCATACCGGGCTGGTCAGTGATTACTTCAAGAACACGACCACTCACAGGATCATGAACTATAACATCGACTGGTTCCTTGTTGTCCAGAACAAAGTTGTGATCATACCCTTTGCCAAGGATAAGCTGATCATAGGCCATATTTATCCTTTCACCGATAGCATGCGGAGTTGTGAAATCGAAAGGTGTACCTGCAACCGGACGGATTTCGCCCGTGGGTATCATAACTGAATCGACCGGTGTAAATGCAGATGCTTTGAGTGTCAGTACATGCTCGAGAATATTGCCGTTACCGGCTCCATGCAGATTGAAATAAGCATGGTTTGTTATATTGATTACTGTTTTTTTGTCAGCTGTGCATTTATAGTCCATAACGATCTCATTATCGTCGGTCCAGGTATAGATTACTTCAGCGTTGACCGAACCGGGGAAACCCATTTCCATATCGGGACTTGTGTATGTCAGCCTTACTGCAGGAAATTCGCTTTCCTTAAGTACCTCAGCATCCCACACAACGCTGTGCCATCCACCCGGGCCGCCATGCAGTGTGTTGGGACCATTATTAACTGGAAGAGTGTACTCTACTCCATCGAGAGTAAATTTCGCTTTGGCTATCCTGTTTGCATACCTTCCAACCACAGATCCATACGACATGTCACCCGTAATGGTACCTTCAAAGGTGTCATAGCCAAAAGTGATGTTCTCTTTCTGTCCATTTTTGTCGGGAACCTCAATCCAGTTGATCTTGCCACCAAAATTGGTGATCTTTACAATATTACCGGGCTTATTCGTAAGGGTAAACATGTAAACCTCCTTCCCCTTATGGGTACCGTAAATCTCTTGTTTGATCATTTCTTTTCTTTTTGATGATTGATTGCAGGATGATATGATTAAAGCAACTCCTGCAAATGATAAGGTTAATAATAAAACTTTTTTCATTTTTTCAATTGTTATTTATTGCTAAAATAATTATTTATATTCCCCTGACAAAATTGAATACTATTAATTCACTTATATTATTGTATATCAACATGTTTCTTACCTCCAGTTATCGCCTCCAGCGCGCCAGCGAGGTAAGCTGCAGGTGCATTCCAGTTTATAGCAATTTCGTTGGAAGCATAGGAACATACTGAATCAACATAGGCTTCATCGGATATGAACGAAGGGTATTCGCATCCATCCTGCCTCCCGGGATTGGGTCCGCCAACAAGCATCCCTGGTATCGGGTAATCTATTCCATCTGCCTCAGAGAGGCGATGGTGTGGATTCATTGGCACTCTGTGACCATATCCGGTGACAAATGAATAGCCTGTTGCATTTCTTCCCAGCAGATAATCAAGGTTGGATACTGCAAACCCCAGATATTTCCTGTCATTGGTCAGACGATAAACCTGAATAAGCAGTATCCCCTGGTTTGCAGCCACAGAATTGCTTCCCCATACAAATTCCCGTGCCGACCTGCCCATGACAGTCCGGTAAGCTCTCTCCCCGACTCCGCGGATTATTTTTTCAGCTTCGGAGATAAGCTGCTCCCTTATCGCCGGAAAAATGTCCTTAACAGGACTACCAAGTTTCGTCTCAAACCTTGCCAATGAATAATAGCCTAATAATCTGACATTTCCCCAGGATGGCAATGGCATCAGTGTGTCGGGGAAAAGGTTCACTTCCCTGCAAAAACTTTCATCTTCTGTGGTTATATATAATTCTGAAGCCGCCCAGATGAACTCATCGCTGAAGTTATTATCGCCATAAGCTCCCGTGGATATTTCGGGTTTATACTGTCTGTTATTGGCATTCTGGTTATAAATTGTTTTAGGATTGTCAATTGACCACTCCCAGGCCATGAGAGCAGATCTCAGACATGAATCGGCAAGTCCCGGCAGCATTTTATCAAATTTCCTGAAAATACGGCTTGCCTGCGCCATAACAGCGGCAAGATCCAGGGTCGCTCCTGTCCCTTTCTGTACAACATACCTTGGTGCTGTACATTCAGAAGGCATCACCATCCCGTCGAACCCGGCATTGGTAAGTTTATGATATGCACCTCCGTCATAAGGGTCCTGCATTGTAAACATCCATCTCAGATTCCAGAGGATCTCATCCAGAAGATCCGGTATTTTGTTCCCCGATTCAGGAATGTTGAGTTCAAGCTTATCGAAGAAAGCCGGGAAATCTTCATATAAGGAGAGAAGGGTTCCCATTGTGATTCCGCTGTTAACGATATATTTGTTATAATCACCTGCATCATACCAGCCTTTAGAGCCCGAAATGACCGTTCCCTCCGGGCGTTCCTGCGATGCTGCTGAAGAATGAACAAGTACCTCATCATCGGGATGTCCTGCTTTACGACTCCATTTACCTGCAAATTCGGGCAACAGAGGTGTTGACATGCGCTGAAAATAGTAATTCTTAATCAAGCCTTTAGTCAACTCTCTGAATATGTTTTTCTTAATTTCAAAGGTGTATGAAGATCCGATTTGCGGAACAACTACTTTATAGGTTCCCCTTTTCCTGAGTTCCGAGAAATCAGCAATTCTTGTTACTTTTTCGGAAAACTGAGATTTTACAGGATTTCCCAGCTTCCCGGAAAATACTCTCCTCCCTGATTTATTGTTTTCAACATAAAAAACCTCTTCCGCATCACCGGTTATTACCGCAATTTTCGGTGCGCCGGGATAGAATCCTGTCTGGTTAAGCCTTATCTTATCACTGGTGTCATTAGCATTTGAAACCGAAACAAGAAAAAGAATTAACAATAAGCAAAATATTGATTTATTCATAACGTCTTGTGCGGTTGAAATTTTAGAATTACCATTTAGTTATGATTACTTCTTTACCGTCGTAATCAACTGAGCTATTTGGACGGATTTCAGGGTTGAAGGGAACAGGCTTCTCCTTTGTTATCCGGATAATCCTGAAAGTTCTTGATTTGAGCATCCCGTCAAATTCTCCTTTTCGTTCACCGATTGTAAGTTCGCCAGTTGAATTGTTAAAGCTGAACCTTATAGTACTGCAGGCTCCCTGCTCATAATTGTAATTCACTCCTTCATCTTCATAAAGTGTGAATGCACAATCTCTTCCTGTATATATAAACAATGTCAGGGGATCGGCAGGTTTTTCGTCAGTATATTGTATTCCGGGACCAACCGGTATAATCGAACCTTCTCTGACAAACAAGGGCATTCGTTCATAGGGTGCTTCAATTTCAAGATTCCGTCCTCCTGTTAAGTATTTCCCTGAGTATAAATCGTACCACCCGTTTGAAGCCGGGAAATAAACATTTCGGGCCGTGGCTTTGTAAGTGTAAACCGGAGCCACCAGCAAAGAGGGCCCGAACATATACTGATCACCGATATTCTCTGCATTTTTATCACCCCCGAAATCCATTACCATGGCACGCATGATAGTATAGTCATTAAAATAGGTCAGGCCGGCAAGCGAATAGGTATATGGCATCAGATAGTAACGAAGCCTGTCATAATATACCATGCTTTCATATGCAGGATGCCCTTCAGGTGAAATGTTATATACCTCCCTGAAAGGATACTGTCCATGACTTCGGAAAAGGGGACAAAATGAGCCGAACTGGAACCACCGGGTATTGAGTTCCCGCCATTCGTTCAAAGCTTCCGAGCCTTCCTCTGCCCTGACATACCTGCTCTCAACACAGAATCCGCCAATATCCATCGTCCAGTATGGTATCCCTGAAAGCGAGTAATTGAGGCCTGCCGATATCTGTGCCTTGAGGTCTTCCCACCGGGCTCCAATATCCCCGCTCCATGTTGCAGTCGAATAACTTTGCAATCCGGCGAATCCTGATCGTGTCAGCAGGAATACACGTTTGTCCGGATCAACAGAACGCTGGCCGTTATAAATTGCCATGGCATTTACAAGAGCATATGTATTGAAATATTTTGCCGAAGGTCCGAGGGCAGTTGGTGTCGATAGCAATTTCCTGTATCCGATACTTGAATTTGAAAGTATATCCGGCTCTGACGCATCCATCCACCAGGCATCAAAGCCTTTTGTATAGAGATGTTCTCTTATCTGCTCCCAGAATAATTCCCTTGCACCGGGACTATATGCATCATAGAAAGAACCTACGTATCCTCTTCCTATCCAGTCTCTAACACTGTCATTGATTGCCTGCCGGTACATCCATCCGTTACGGTCAAATTCCTTGAAATGATCTGTTGTACGGTAAAATTTTGGCCAGACTGAGATCATTATTTTCGCATTAAGCTTGTGGACTTCGTTAACCATCCTTGCGGGATCAGGGAAATATTTCGGGTCAAATTCATGTGAACCCCATGATTCAACCGGCCAATACGACCAGTCAAGCACAATGTTGTCGAGTGGAATATTCCGCTGGCGGTATTCTTTTATCACATCCAGAAGCTCTGCCTGTGATTTGTATCTTTCCCGGCTCTGCCAGTAACCCATCGCCCATTTAGGCATGATGGGCGCCTTTCCGGTAAGAGTCCTGTAGCCGCTTATGACTTCATCTGTATTCTCTCCACTTATGAAATAATAATCTATCTGATCACCCATTTCAGAATATAACGAAAGTGCACCCTGTTCTTGAGGTGACCGCGGACTTAGCACCTTCAAACCAATGTATGAAACTTCACCGTCAGGTTTCCATTCAAGCCTGAGTGAATACTTCTGTCCCTTCTCCATGTTCATGGTGAATTTGTATGTATTTGGATTCCAGGCAGTTCTCCAACGCTCAGCAACGATAAGCTCATTATCTATAAATAGTTTTACATACCCGGCATAGTAAAGCTTGAAATGATAAAGCCCCGATTCGGCCGGTTCAATCTGTCCCGTCCAGGTTACTTCTGATCGTTCAAGAGGTACATTTCCGGGTAAGTTTTTAACTGTTTCAAGATTCTCATAGTCAATAGTTGACTCTCTCCTTTGGAGGTATACATCGCTGGTATCATTAGAATCTCTGTAAATGGCAGTAAGAGCACCTTTTTTACCGGAATCATCGAATAATCCAAAAATCTCAATCTGGGAATAATCTCTCTTATCCCCGAATTTTGTTAGTGAATAATTATCCCACAGGATACCGTAGTTTTTGTTCGAAACTATAAATGGAACTGAAACCTTTGTATTGTACTGGTAGAGGCTTTCATTTAATCCCTTGTAATTGAATTCATCCGACTGGTGCTGTCCGAGTCCGTAGAATGCCTCATCCGCAGGAGAATCAAATACCTGGCTCATTGCATAACCGTCGGTTCCTTCAACTGAATTTGGTGAAAATAATTTTCCACCTCCGGCAGTTTCTTTAAGCAGGACGGCATTCTTCTTGTCTTTAAAAATGATCTGACCAGTCGTCAGCGAAACCTGTGCTTTTATTTCTGATGTGGAAAGGATCAGTGTATCACCCTCGACGCTGACATCATATTCAATTTCTGCAGGCAATCTGTCGAATACACAGAGACTTTTATCTTCTGAAATGTCCCCTACGGGAGATGCAATTACCTGGATTATCCTTCCGGTAACTGGTATAAGCTTCAATAACCTGGCTCCTTTACCGGACTGATCCTTCAGATGAATAACGATACCATTCCCGGTCTTTTCCCACACATCTTCAGAGCAGGAAGCAAATAAAACCAGGGCAGACAATACCAGAATCAGGTTTCTCATATTGTTTATTTTAGATACAGATCATATGCAAATGATGAGAAAATATCTGTTATTTCAATATTACTTCCCCCTCTATTTCAATCAGAAGATCGGTCCGGCAGATATCAGCTTCGATGAAAACGGCAGGAATTCCCGGGAAATGTTTGTTGCAGATCTGTCGTACCAGGCTGAAATCATCCGGCCGTTTTATATAGACCCTTAGCATTGAAAAAAAACCTTTGTACGGAACCGGTCTGGAAATCATATTGCTGATTCTGCCGGGATCGGATAACTTCCTGATATTTTCGATTGTTACCAGTGTTTGCTTTTCTATATCTCCTGTACCAATGGTTTCCTGGCCGACAATAGATGCCGTCCCGGATATATACAGTGTCGAATGATGTTCATTTGCAATAAGAAGTCCCCGTTCGAACTGGGGAGGATGCATTCCGGTTTTGCCTCTGTCAGGCACTCCCATCAAAACCTGCTGACCGTAACTGTATGCATTGACCTGGTTTGGATTTTCAACAGGTTTTATGAAGACCTGCTTATTTGGCTGCATCGCACAGAAGTCAAGAATCACCCCGCCGTGTTTCATTCCTACACCAGTCGCAGCCGGGAAATCCGTTTTACTTCTGTACCGTTGATAATATTCGCTTCTTACTTCATTGAAGATCTGGTAGTTCTGGTACCCCATGTCTACTTTCAGGATATCACCTATATAATTCCACTGTCTTACAACATTGTTCATGGACATCTGTTCCTTATCCAGGATATTAACCATAAGGTCAAACGCCTTTTCGGCTGCCCGTCTGGTATCTGCAGGATCGGAATAACTGCTGACGCCACCTGACCAGAGTTCTTTTCCTGTTTCAGATTCAAGAACGATATAAGGAATTGAATTATGTAATTTCGAGGTAATACCTGGCGAATCTTCAACCACAAATAATGCTTCAATGGCAGTTTTCCATGGCTTTTCCGGTGGCTGGACAGTTATGTTCACTGCAGGGCATGTGTTCCCAAATGCAGTGATTACATTACTTAGTATTTTTTGCCTGACTGAGATAAAGGTTTCAAAACCGGGCATGTCAGTGAAAATATTAAGCTTAACAGGTCTATAGCCCGCATCCCGGGTTTTAATGATCTGGTTCAGGCATTGGTTCAATTCTTCCTCAACACTCCCGGAAACCGATGGAAGAAATACAAAATATTCTTTAGGCATAGAGGATTATTCTCAGACCTCAAAAATAACACTTTTTGTGTCTGAAACTACCCTTTTCTTTCCCCTATCGGGGGAGAAGACATATTCACTTTATCGCACTTATTATCAGAAGTTTAACCCCATGGAACGGCACTTCTGTTTCAAAGGCATTTTCAAATTCACCCAGATCTTTCTGCCGCCAGGCATCCCGGACACTGAATTTTCCGGTAATTCCAATATCGGAAGCTTTGATACTCATTTTTTTAGGCACTGGTGTATTATCCCAGACAAAATTGTCAACCACATTCATGTTATTTTTTAATTCATCCGATAATCCGTCAGCCTCATCATCAACAAGATCCATAATTTCCGAATTCGCATTCCCTGATACAGAAAAAAGTCCAACAGCAACTGATCCGCCTTCCAATTCTTTAGCCAGAACAAGCTCTTCTTTTGTCGCACCTATTATTTTCGCCTGCTTTCCCAGGACGTCCTGGTTTATATCAATCACCTCATGATTGCAAAGAACATTAAGGGTGAACGGATCGAGCCGGCTCATCTCCCCGCTGTAGATTAACGGAGCGGCCATGAGTGACCACATTGACATATAAGCATACTGTTCATTCGGGGTAAGGTCAGCCTTTTCGAATTTCTCCTCCTTCAATGCATTCCGGATCCATCCGATAAGAATATAATCCGGATCATTCCATGCTCCCGGGCGGGCATATTCCCAGTGCTGTGCGTTGGATAATCCTATATAGTAGAACCCGGGCATTGACGATCCGGGCGCAAGCCCAAGATCGCCGGTCGTTCTCCAGCAATTGCCGACAGTGCCGCCCCATTCCCATACATTGCCCATGCCGTACTGGCAAAGATTCATAACAATATCCCTGTCCACCTTCTGAAGTTCGTTCCACATCAGCTGATAGGGTTTCATACATGCTTCCCGTGTTCTCTCCTTTTCAATCCGGCTGTATGAACACCAGTCATACTTCAAAAAATCGAATCCCCATCGTGCAAATGTCCGCATATCCTGGCCCTCATGCTGGTAACTACCCGCATAACCGGCGCAGGTCGTTGGTCCCGGGGAAATGTAGATGCCTGCCTTCAGGCCTTTTGCATGAATGTAATCAGTCATCGCTTTCATATCAGGGAACCGCTTATTGGTTCTTATTTCCCCGTTCTTTTCCCGCATTTCACCTCCTGTCTCCGGATCGTCGGAATTGTCTTTTATCATCCAGCAATCATCAATATTGACGTACTGGTATCCATAATCGGCCATTCCGGAGCTTATCATGTAATCAGCTGATAATCTCATTACCGAATCGCTCACTCTCTGATAATAAATATACCAGCTGTTCCATCCCATCGGTGGTGTCAGTGCCAGTTTGCTGCCGGCGACTATCTTAAAATTGCGGTTTGCACTTCCCAGGCTGTTTTGTGCTTTTAGTTCAACCAGATATTCACCTTCCTTTTCTACCTTCCCTGTTATGATCCCCGTGTTTTTATCAAGGGAAAGTCCTGCAGGCATTCCGGATGCGGAAAATGTCATCGGCCGTTCTCCCGTAACAGGAATCCTGTACAGAAACGGCGATCCGGGATGGACACCATATATTTCAGGACCATTTATCCGGGGTTGTGCAGGAGCAGGCGGGGTCAGTATCTCCTCAGTTTCAGCAAGGTATTTATTATCAATTGCCTGAGGCGTCTCTCCCCTGAATGTAATATGCCCGTCTGCCCAGTCGGCATAATCAAACCTGTTGCCATCGGCTCCATCAGTAACCAGCAAGCCAAGCTTTTCAATTCCCCGTACACTCAGATCAATTCTCTTAGCCGTATCCCCCTTTGTCATTGGACCGCTTTTCCAGATAACTTTTTGGTCCCCGACAACAAAAAATTCCACAATATTCTTATCACCGCGTGATGCATCATCAACTCCTGCAAAAGCGGTAAAATTGATCCCCTTACCGCCGAGCTTTATAAGTAGTTTACTGACTGCATTCGTACCGATCCCGGTGGAGTACCCGGTACCGGCAATTATCAAAGGAGTTTCTGAAACGGATTTGTCTTTTTTTGCCTCACTTCTGGCACACTGTACTTTTGTAATGTCCAGCTCATTCAGATTCAATGTGCTTTTGGGCTGACATGAAACAACTGTAAGAGTTGCAGCCATAATGATATACAATGTTGATTTTTGCATAGGTTTCCAGTTATTCAGGTTATTTTATTTAACTATCCATTCGTAGATCCCGGCCGAAAAATCCTTATTCAGCTTCACTTTTATCTTAATTGAAGAGGTCTTTACCGGCCTGAAAGTCAGAGTATCCCAACTATTTTTCGTAACTTTATATCTTGAGGTTGCTCTGACAGATGTCCATATATTGCCTGCGAGGTAAAGTATCTCCCACGCATCGGGAATACGGCATCCGCCGTCAGGACCATCATCAAACCAGTAAACGCTTGTTTCTGAAATAGTTTCAGGTTTCTCAAAATCATACTGCACCCACACCCACTGGTTCTTGTCAGGCCACCAGTGAAAGTACGGTACCGACCGGTCGTTTGAATGTCCGGGCTCATCCTGATCATTGACAGCGGAAAGTGCCTTTGTGATCTTATTTGCCCTCACCCTGCTCCTGAAGGCAATAGTAGGGGCAGG
>CAZKMH010000008.1:0-6556 GCA_964553395.1 uncultured Rikenellaceae bacterium
CAGCCTTTGTGACCCTTTGTGGTTAAATTTTTTTTACCACAAAGTCACACAAAGGATTACACGAAGGATTCACAAAGTAAATGAATTTTAATAGTTAGAAATGAAGCCAGCAAATCAGAATGGGGGAATCCCGTGTTTCTTTTCCGGCACCTGAATCACCTTATTTTCCGAAACGGCCAGTGAATGCAGGAGAAATCTTCTGGTTTCAGATGGTTCAATCACCGCATCTACGTACCCGCGTGCAGCGGCAACATATGGATTGGCAAATTTCTTCTTGTATTCTTCAACTTTCTGCTTCCTGGTTCCATCCGGATCATCTGATGACATGATCTCTTTCCTGAAAATTATATTAGCCGCACCTTCCGGCCCCATTACTGCTATCTCGGCAGTGGGCCATGCAAATACAAAATCAGCCCTCAGGTGACGGGAGCTCATCGCGATATATCCGCCGCCATATGCCTTCCTTAATATTACAGTAACTTTCGGTACGGTGGCTTCGCTGTATGCATAAAGGATTTTCGCACCATGCCGTATTACTCCGGCATGCTCCTGATCAACTCCGGGAAGGTACCCCGGAACATCCACCAGCGTGATTATCGGGATGTTAAAAGAATCACAAAAACGAATAAACCTGGCAGCTTTATCAGAAGAATCCACGTCGAGCACTCCTGCCATTTCGATTGGCTGGTTCGCAACGAAACCGGTTGTCCGTCCGCCCACACGTCCGAACCCGATAACTATGTTCTTTGCATAGAGTTCCATAATCTCAAAAAAGTCGGATTTATCCACAACTGACCTGATGACATCCTTTACATCATATGGCAGTGTTGGATCATCCGGTACGATTGTATTGATATTAAATTCGGCTGAAGGCTCAGCAGATTCAAACATCCTTGCTTTATGGCTGTTATTCCAGGGAATAAAGGTGATTAGCTTCTTGATCTGATCGAAGCATTCCACTTCGCTTGACGCAAAAAAATGAGCATTCCCGGTAACTTCACTGTGCACCCTTGCTCCGCCAAGATCCTCCATGGAGATCTCTTCACCAAGGACGGTTTTAATCACTTCAGGGCCGGTAATGAACATCTTGGAAATGTTGTCCACAACGAAAACAAAGTCTGTAAGAGCAGGTGAATAGACTGCGCCACCGGCACAGGGACCCAGAATTACCGAGATCTGCGGAATGACACCGCTTGAGATTGTATTGCGAAAGAATATCTCACCGTAACCTGCAAGCGAATTGACACCTTCCTGAATCCTTGCACCGCCCGAATCATTTATACCGATAAGCGGGATCCTCATTTTGAGCGCATGATCCATGATCTTGGTAATCTTCCGTGAATGCATAAGCCCCAGTGAACCTCCTGCAACAGTAAAATCCTGGGCAAAAACAGCGACAGGCGATCCGTAAATTGTTCCGGACCCGATTATGACTCCATCGCTTGCCAGAGTTTTCTTATCCATATCAAAGTCGCGGGCATCATGTTCAACGAAAAGGTCATATTCATTAAACGAATCCTTGTCAAGGAGTGCCATAATACGTTCACGGGCAGTGCGTTTGCCCAGTGCTTTTTGCTTTTCGATAGCCTGTTCACCTCCTCCGAGAAGAAGCTTTTTACGCTTCTCGTGCAATTCCTTAATCTTATTGTTAAGCGCCATTATTTGTCTTTTTATTTGTTCAATGAATCACCCGAAATAACAGGGTTACAAGTTTATGAATATTGTGTGACTTTATGAACTATTTCGGAGCCATTTTATAGAGGACCAAAGCAATGATCATAAAGAGCATATTTGGGATCCACATTGCCAGTCCCGGGCTCAGGTTACCCTTTAGCGAAAACTGAGAAGCAAATTGCTGAAAAAAGATGTATGAAAAACTGAGTGCCAGACCAATACCTATGTTCATACCGATCCCTCCCCTCACCTTCCGGGATGACAACGACACACCGATAAGGGAAAGGATAAAGACAGCAAAAGGGCTTGCAATCCGCCTGTGCTTTTCAATCAGGAATACTTTGATCTCATCCGATCCCTGCATCTCAAGCAGATCGATATAATTATCCAGTTCCTGCCAGTTCATAGTTCCGACAAAACTGGCATCCCTTGCAAGATCAGAAGGATCGATTGTAAGAGTTGTATCAATCTTTGAGCCTTTCGTTACAACCTCCTCGCTGCCTTTGATTTCGCGGTGAACATAGTTTAAAGCTGACCATTTACGCGAAACAGAGTCCCATGTAACAGAAGGTGCCGAGAGCTTAGAAATGAGCCTGCCGTTATTGTCGAATTTTTCTATAGTAAAATTACGGCCTCTCAGATAAACCGGATTATAACTTTCTATATAGACATATATATTTTTAAAGACCTGTCTGTGAATATTTTCGATATTTACCCGCCTGCCTCTCGGACGGTAATATTTATCTTCAAAATCGAGTCTGACGAGGTTTGAATGAGGTATCACAAAGTTTGTAAGGTAAAAAATCATTCCTCCGATGACCACTGCTGACAGGAAGTATGGCCACATCATCCGGCGGAAGCTCATCCCGGAATTCAGTATGGCTATGATCTCTGTATTTACAGCCATCCTTGAGGTGAAAAATATCACAGCAATGAACACGAACAATGGTGCGAACAGGATTGCAAAATAGGGTATGAAATTCAGGTAATAATCAAACACCACAGCATTGAGTGGTGCCGATTTCTCCATGAAATTATCGATCTTCTCTGCAAAGTCAAAAACGACGGCAATCGTCAGTATCAATACAAGGCAGAAAAAAAACGTACCAAGAAACTTCTTGATAATATAAAGATCTATTATCTTGATTTTAAGGGAGTTCAGAGTTTTCCCGAAACCCTTTTTACCATGGAGTCTTTCCATTTCTTAAAATTACCTTCTTCGATTTTTTTTCTTGCTTCGCTTACCAGTCTCATATAAAATGCCAGGTTATGCAGGCTGGAGATCTGTCCGCCGAGTATTTCTCCGGATATTACCAGGTGCCGGAGATAGGCTTTGGAGTATTTCAGGCTTACCTCTGACGGACCTTCAGGATCGACCGGACTGAAATCATCGATCCATTTCCTGTTTTTTATATTTATCATCCCCTGAGAGGTGAAGAGCATCCCGTTGCGTCCGTTGCGTGTAGGCATAACACAATCAAACATATCAATACCCATCCCGATTGCCTCAAGGATATTGGCCGGTGTTCCCACACCCATCAGATACCTGGGTTTATTCTCAGGGAGTATTCCGTTTACGATCTCAATTATTCTGTACATCTCCTCGGCCGGTTCCCCTACTGACAAGCCGCCAATTGCATTTCCGGCCATACCGGATGCAGCGATCTTCTCTGCTGAAAATCTCCGCAGGTCATCGAATGTGGAACCCTGAACTATCGGGAAAAGAAACTGCTCATTTCCCCGGACCGGATCCGTGGTTCTGAATCTTTTCACAGCCCTGTCGAGCCAGAGATGAGTCAGGGCGACGGACTTTGTGGCATATTTGTAATCGCACGGGAAAGGTGTACATTCATCAAGCACCATCATTATGTCGGCGCCGATGATCCTCTGAATATCAACAGTGTTTTCAGGAGTGAATGTGTGCTTCGATCCGTCAATATGGGATTTAAAAACTGCACCTTCCTCATTCAGTTTCCTGTTGCCTGCCAGTGAAAATACCTGATATCCGCCACTGTCGGTAAGGATGGGGCGTTCCCATGACATGAACCTGTGAAGCCCGCCTGCAAGATTCAGAATTTCAGTTCCGGGTCGCAGATAGAGATGGTAAGTATTGGCAAGAATGATCTTTGCATCTATATCGCCGGCAAGATCACGCTGGAGAATACCTTTGACAGTTCCCCCTGTTCCGACAGGCATAAATATCGGAGTCGGAATATCCCCGTGCGGGGTCTTCAGCAGACCTGTTCTTGCATTAGTTTCCTTATCCCTTACCTGAACTCTAAACATATAACCAACCCGTCAAAGGCAGGACAAATGTAATTCATATGCCCGGCCTTAGAAAATTATACGTGAACATTTTTGTTGAAAACTATACTCCGGTATTCCGAATTATCTTATTAATATTGAAGCTGAATTCCGAAAATCAAATGATATATCAGGAGAATCCATTCTTGTTTGTAGTCTTCTTGGTATTTGTGGTTGCCGCAATAGTCCAGATTTTCTATTATCTCAGATATTACCTTGCTGTTGGCGTTTACAGGTTTCCGGCCGGAACCACTGAAAAAAAACCTGTTTCAGTAATCATCTGTGCCAGGAATGAAGCTGAAAATCTCAGTAAATTCCTGCCATCAATACTGGCACAGAAATACCCGGAGTATGAAGTCATAGTTGTGAACGACTGTTCCGAAGATGAGACCTATGAAGTTCTTGGAAGGTATCTCCCCGAATATCCACGGCTGAAAATATCAACCATCGCCAAAGATTCCCATTTCACCCACAACAAGAAATTCGCCCAGTTTATCGGTATCAAAGCCGCTGCTAATGAGATCCTGTTGTTTACCGACTCTGATTGCATGGCTGAATCTCCAAACTGGATCGAAGGGATGGCATCTCATTTTAATGATGAAACTGATTTCGTTCTCGGTTACGGAGGATATCTGAATAAGAAAGGGCTTTTAAACAGATACATCCGGTACGACACCTTTACTATTGCCCTTCAGTATCTGGGGATGGCAATCCGTGGGATCCCCTATATGGGCATAGGGCGAAACCTTGCATACCGTAAATCGCTCTTTTTCGAAAAAAAGGGATTCGGTAGCCACTCACAGGTTCTTTCAGGCGATGATGATCTTTTTGTCAATTCGTATGCGCAAAAATCAAATACACGTGTTGAATTCAGGAAGGATTATCACACACGGTCAATGCCGTGCTCCACTTTTAAAGAATGGGTAACCCAGAAAAAAAGGCACCTGACAACAGGACCATATTATAAGATAGGGTATAAACTGCTCCTGGTCACCGAACCACTTTTCAGAATGCTCTTTTACACTTCATTTATCATTGTGATTTCCGTGCTTTTCTTATGGAAGATCGCACTAATAATCTTCGGTTTAAGACTTGTCATCCAGATAATTGTACTGTTACTCGGGCAAAAGAAATTAAATGAACCGGGACTTACATTATATTCACTATTTTTTGATATCTTTTCACCCATAATTAATGGGATAATTTTCATCAGCAATAAAGGAAGCCGACCGGGCAAAAACAAATGGAAATAATGAACCAGGAGCTTTCGGATAAGGCCAGGAACGACCTTTTGCTGGTTAATGAGGCTAAAAAGGGAAATGAAAAGGCTTTTGCCAGTCTTATGAACCGGTACAGAGACTCCATGTACTATATGCTGCTGAAAATGGTCAATAATCCGTCTGATGCAGAGGATCTTACAATAGAAGCTTTTGGTAAGGCATTCCGGAATATCGATTCCTACACTCCGCGCTTTGCCTTCAGCACCTGGCTTTTTATGATCGCTACAAATAACTGCATCGATTTCATCAGGAAGAAGAAACTGTCGCCTCCCCAGGCTAATCACGGGCAGGAGACAATGGATTCGCTGACTGTTAATATCCAGTCCGACCTGCCTGATCCGGAGGAGGCTCTTATCAACGACCAGAAAATAGCTACACTGCGGAAAATAGTAACACAACTTAAATCGCCATACAAAGAGATAATCGAGCTCAGATACTATAAGGAATACTCTTATGAAGAGATATCCTCTGAGCTTAAGATCCCGATCGGGACAGTAAAAGCACAGCTGTACCGTGCTAAAACATTGCTTTACAATATCTTTGTCAAAACAGGCAACAGATAATGCCGGAAAGCATCTTCAGATATTTTCCCTCACTCTCATCAATTCAGAAAGAAAGAATTTTAAGACTTAAGTTTGTTTATGATGAGTGGAACAGTAAAATAAATGTGATTTCCAGAAAAGACATGGATAATTTTTATATTCACCATGTCCTTCATTCGCTGTCAATTGCAAAATTAATAAACTTCATATCCGGTACTTTAATACTTGATGCAGGTACCGGCGGCGGATTCCCCGGGATACCCCTTGCTATTCTTTTTCCGGATTCGGAGTTCACCCTGCTTGATTCGATCGGAAAAAAGATCAGAGTTGCCTCTGCAGTGACTGCTGAACTTGAACTTAAAAATGTCCGCCTGCTCTGCAAAAGAGTGGAAGATGAAGCGGGCAGATACGATTTTGTTATAAGCCGGGCTGTTATGGATTTCCGAAAACTTGTAAACCTCGTTTCAAAAAATATACTGATACAGGGAAAAAACAGTCTGGAAAATGGTACCATCTGCCTGAAAGGCGGTGACCTTGTTGATGAGTTAGGTGTTCTGAAGGACAAGGTTAAAATATGGAATATCAGCGATTTTTTTTCCGAATCATTTTTTGGGACAAAGAAAATTGTCTACCTGCCAATTCAGTAGCCCAACCACCGGTTTACCTGTTATTTAAATCCCCTTCCTTCCCATAACGCTAGCCATCGGGAGCTGTCGGGACTTCCCAAGGGGAAGGAGTTTTTTTAGCCTTTCCCCC
>CAZKMH010000008.1:6566-23000 GCA_964553395.1 uncultured Rikenellaceae bacterium
AGGGGGTAAAACTAAAAAACAGGGAATAAGAAAGGGATCAAAAATTTGTAATTAGAATTCTGTGAATTTGAAAAAATCACTATATTTGCGGTCTCAAATAAAAGACCACAGACATTTAAAATATTACAACGATGAAAAGGACATATCAGCCATCCAGAAGGAAAAGAGCAAACAAGCATGGATTCAGAGAAAGAATGTCCACTCCCAATGGAAGAAGAGTGCTTGCTTCCCGAAGGGCAAAAGGTAGAAAGAAACTTTCGGTTTCACCGGAGCTTAAACTTAAAGGCTGAATCTGAAGGATAGAAATCATTTGAAAGGTGCCGGACAAGGCACCTTTTTTGTTAATTTTACCCTGATGACAGGACTGCTGAAATATATCGACAATATTGAGATCAGGGAGATTGCCGGTAAAGTTGAATCCGGTATCCGTCTCGCACCTCAGGAAGGTTTGTTACTTTATGAAAATGCCGGTCTTCCCGTTCTTGGTCTTCTTGCTTCAATTGTACGAAAAAGAAAGAACGGCACAACAGTTTATTACAACAGAAATTTCCATATCGAACCAACAAACAGATGCATATATAACTGTCTTTTTTGCTCTTACCGCCGCCCGGCTGGTGATCCGGAAAGCTGGGATTACTCGCATGATGAAATCCTTGAAATTGTTAAACAATTTGATGGTAAACAAGTTACAGAGGTTCATATCGTTGGAGGGGTACACCCGTCACATGATCTTAACTATTACGGACAGCTGTTGCAGAAGATCAAAAAGCACAGACCATCGCTGCATGTCAAGGCTTTCTCAGCCATTGAGCTCGATCACATGATAAAAACAGCAGGCCTGACAATCGGGGAAGGTCTTCACCGGCTGAAAGAGTATGGCCTCGATTCAATACCGGGGGGTGGTGCGGAGATATTTTACAACGAAGTGAGGGAGAAGATATGCAATGAGAAAACATCCCCGGAAACCTGGCTTCTCATTCACGAAACCGCACACAGGATCGGGATTCCATCAAATGCTACGATGTTGTACGGTCATATTGAATCATATGCACACCGGATCGATCATATGAACAGACTTCGAACCCTGCAGGACAGAACAGGCGGATTCAATGCCTTCATTCCCCTCAAATATAAAAGTGCTCATAACAGCCTGTCATATCTTAAAGAGGTAAGCATAACGGAAGATCTCAGGAATTATGCTGTCTCGCGAATTTTCCTCGATAATATTCCACATATCAAAGCTTACTGGCCAATGTCGGGTAAAGAGACTGCACAGCTTAGCCTTTCATTCGGCGCTGATGACCTCGATGGCACTATAGACGACACAACCAGGATCTATTCTATGGCCGGAGCAGATGAAAAGAATCCTGCCATGACCTCAGCAGAAATCAGCAAACTGATCATTGAAGCCGGCTTTAATCCTGCTGAAAGAGACTCTCTTTATAACAAGGTCTAGTTAATAATTTTATAGGTACATTTGCGTTATCACTAATGTATATCACAGCTTTATGAGCTTAAAAGAATTCATCCTCAGCAGACAATTCCTTAGAAATCTGGGACTGGCAATTGCAATAATCTTCAGTGTAATAATGCTTTTATTATTATGGCTTAACATTTATACAAGGCACGGCCAGTCACTTGTAGTCCCCGATTTCTTCGGGCTTAACAAGGAGGAAACTGCAAAACTGGCTAAGAGCTCAAAGTTGAGATACCATGTTATCGATTCAGTTTACACCACACTTGTTCCCAGGGGTTGCGTGGCGGAACAGAACCCTAAGCCGGGATTCAAGGTAAAGAAATGGAGGAACATTGCACTTACAATCAATGCTTTCCGTCCCGAAATGGTTGCAATGCCCGACCTGGTTGACCTCCCTCTGAGGCAGGCAATCTCTCTCCTTGAGAGCTCAGGACTGGTAATGGGTACACTGAGATACAAACCTGACCTTTCCATAAATGTTGTCCTTAGCCAGCTCCATAACGGAAAGGAAATCGCTCCGAACGATTCGGTCCAGAAAGAATCGGTAATTGACCTTGTGCTTGGCAAAGGACAGAGCAATCAGAGAACTATGATCCCCGAACTGGTTGGAATGACACTGGATCCTGCCCGGAACAGAATATTAAGTACATCCCTTAACCTTGGAACTTATATCTTCGATAATACAATACGTACCGGTGAGGATAGCCTGAATGCTTTTGTTTATAAGCAATTTCCTGAATTCAAGGAAGATGCCACTCTTCAGCTTGGATCATCCATATATCTCTGGATGACAATGGATTCCCTTAAACTGCCGGTCGATTCTACTCTGATTATGCTGCCCGATTCTGTTCTGCCTGCAGGAGTTATTTCGGAAAATGCAAAATAAGCGGATGATCAGAAGATGTATATTATATATTATTATTTTTCTTTTATATCCGGATTATGCAAATAGTCAGGAAGTTGTCACCGGCCTGCAGTCAAATCCTGTAATTAAGAATGCAAGGATCACAGGCTCGAAATCCCTGGCTGCTGATACCCTTGAACTCCCTTTCTTTGATGATTTTTCGGAACACACTATTCTGCCTGACCCTGAAAAGTGGTCCGACGATTTCGCCTTCATTAATAATACATATTCCAACCTGCAGATAACAACAGGAATTGCCACCCTGGATGCACTGGATAATTCCGGCAGATTATATGAAACTGCATCCTCAATTGAATTTGAAGCAGACCATCTGACGTCAAAGCCTGTTGCTCTGAACCTGCTCCCTTCCCAGAATATCTGGCTGAGTTTTTTCTACCAGCCGGGCGGACTTGGAGATACACCGGAGGAGAATGATACACTGACCCTCCAGATGTATGCTCCGCTTGAAAATAAGTGGTATTCGGTATGGAGAACTCAGAAAAGTGCATACACAGGCTTTAAACATGTAATTATAAAAATTGATCAGGACAGGTTCCTGAAAAGAGGATTCAGGTTCCGGTTTGTCAATTATGCGAGTCTCAGCCCGAACCTCAGCGATCCCTCAATGGTCGGGAACTGTGACCAGTGGAACATCGACTATGTGTTTCTCGACAAAAACAGGAATGCCGGAGACACCATTTTTCATGATGTTGCGTTCAGATATCCTTTCCGTTCTCTTCTTAAGTCACACGAATCAATGCCACTGAAGCAATTCAAACAAATCTATCTGCAGGAAATGGGCTCATCAATTCCTGTCCATTACCGCAACAATGACACAATTGTCAGAAACATTACGAGAAACTTTCAGATATGGAATATTTATGATAATACAGAATCGATTTCCTTTTCTGCAGGTGCTACCAACATTGATCCGCTGACAGATGTTGACTACAATGCAAACCTGTTTTACACGTTCAGTACATCCGGTGAAGACTCGGCCCTGTTCAGGGTTACAAGCTGGCTTATAACAGACGATTTTGATCCCAAGGATAACGATACAGTTATATATATTCAGAAATTCGGTAATTACTTCGCTTTCGATGATGGTTCCTCGGAAGCAGGCTACGGAATAAACGGGCTGGGCTCCAGGAATGCCATGGTGGCATACAGATTCAGGTCATATATGCAGGATACCCTGAGGGCTGTGAGCATTTGTTTCAACGACAGCTATATGAATGCCAACATGAGGACATTTGACCTGATGGTGTGGGATGATAATAATGGCAATCCCGGAAATGTTCTCTATTCCCGCGAAGAAGTGATGGTTGAATATGGTGATGCGATAAACGGATTCCATACGTATTTTATTCCATCGGGTGTTATGGTGAACGGCAATTTTTATATCGGCTGGAAACAACGCTCAGAAACATTCCTCAATGCCGGTTTTGATATTAATACACCGCACGGAGGCAAACAGCTCTTCTGGATCAACGGAACATGGACTCAGTCACAACAGGCAGGCAGCCTGATGATCAGACCCGTTGTCGGCCCTGCGGTTCCTACTTCAATTAATGATCTCCCCTATCACCAGAGGAACCTCATACATTTCCGGCCAAATCCTGCAAGTGATTTCATACTATTCGATCTTCAGGAGGTACCTGACCAGGACCTCTCCTGGATTTCCATTTTCGACCTGTACGGAAGGGAACTCCTGAAAGTTCCTCTTACAGACAGGATAGATATTTCATCACTTCATGAAGGTGCATATATAATAATCATGAGCCGTAACGGCAGACAATATGGATACAACCGCCTTATTAAGACAAAGTGAACACCTGAAATGGCTGAAGATGAATTAGTTGAACAGCAGGAACTGTTCGAGCATTACAGGTTTAAGGTTGATCCGGGACAGTCGTTACTGCGAATTGATAAGTATCTTTTTGCCAGGATCGAAAATATTTCAAGGACCAGGATAACAAATGCAGCCATTGCAGGAAACATTCTTGTAAACAATAAGCCTGTAAAGCCAAGCTACAGGGTAAAACCTGACGACATTGTACAGGTTGTCCTGCCAGTTCCTCCCAGGGAGATTGAACTGATTCCGCAGAATATACCACTTAACATCGTTTATGAGGATGATGATGTAGTTGTCGTCAACAAGGAGCCCGGAATTGTTGTTCATCCGGCTTATGGCAATTACACCGGGACGCTGGTAAATGCCCTTATGTGGCACTTTAAGGATCTCCCGCTCTTTTCCACCGGCGAACAGAGGCCGGGGCTGGTTCACCGAATTGATAAAGACACTTCAGGGATCCTTGTAATAGCAAAAAATGAACTTGCACTCAACAGACTTTCAAAACAGTTTTATGACCGGACAACCTCTCGTAAGTATATCGGTCTTGTCTGGGGTTTACCGAATCCCCCCGAAGGCGTAATAAAGGGAAATATTGGCAGAAGTATCCGCGACAGGAAAATTATGCAGGTGTTTCCGGATGGCAGTCAGGGAAAAACCGCTGTAACACATTACAAGGTCACCGAAGATCTGGGATATGTTTCAGTTGTGGAATGCAGGCTCGAAACCGGCCGGACGCACCAGATCAGGGTGCATTTAAGTTATATCAAACATCCCTTGTTCAACGATGATGAATATGGCGGTGACAGGATTTTAAAGGGAACTACATTTACAAAATACCAGCAGTTCGTGAAAAATTGCTTCAAAATGCTTCCAAGGCAGGCACTTCATGCCAGCTCCCTGGCATTCGACCATCCGGTAACGGGTAAAAGGTTATCATTCTCATCGCCGTTACCCGAAGATATGAAGAATGTCATTGAAAAATGGCGGGATTATACTTCCGGAAGAAAACAGGAGAGAATTTAGGGTTCAATATTCACCAGCTGCCACTGGCCCCTCCGCCACCGAAACTGCCGCCTCCGAAACCGCCAAAGCCACCACCTCCCCCGCCTGAAAATCCGCCCCAACTGCCGCTGTGTGAACCACGGCCTGAATTCATCATCGACATAAGCAGCCATAATGGTAATCCCTTATCACTTATATGACGTTGATTCTTGCCTCCCTTACCTCGTATAAACATGATCACTATAATAATGATCACTATAATTATAAAGGGAGCTATCCCGCCGGAGTTCCCTTTTCTTTGACTCCCGTACTCATCGGCACTGAATTCGCCGCTTGCCAGCGTCATCAGGATTTTAGTCGCCTTGTCGAGCCCCCTGAAGTAATCACCCTCCCTGAAAGCCGGAATCATCTCATAATCAATTATTTCTGCACAGGTAATATCTGGAATGGCACCCTCCAGTCCATATCCCGGAGCTATGGTTACCTGACCACCTGAATTATCTGTTTTTGGTTTTAACAGTATAAGGATGCCATTATTAAGGCCCTTTTGTCCGATCCCCCATTTTTCAGCCAGCCGATGAGCATAATCTGCCACCTCATATCCCATAAGGTCACTGACAGTGACAATTGCTATCTGGGTTGAAGTTGAATCATCGAATGCAACCAGTTTGTTTTCAAGAGAATTGACCTCACTGCTGTTCAGCATCCCTGCAATATCATTCACAAGCCGGGGAGGATAAGGTTTTTCAGGAAGATCCTGTGCAGAGAGGGTTCCTGCAAACAGAGTGATCAGAATAGAGATCCGTAATAATCCGGGGACACTAATATTGTTCATACCACTCCTGTCAGGGTTGGATCGTCGAAAGAGATTTCGTCGGGTAATTCATTGATATCATTCGTTTTACGCGGAAAATGTTCCTTAAGCTGTGTACCTGCCAATAAAATTCCCTCTCTGAGGCCCTCAGTGAATTTCTTCTTAGCGAAATGTTTTTCAAGCAGCTCCTTTATCCCATCCCAGAAGCCGGCCGGTACTCTGGAATTGATTCCTTCATCACCGATTACGGCAAATTTCCTGTTTGTGACAGCAAGATAAAAGAGAATCCCGTTCCTCTCAGCGGTCCCATTCATACCTATTCTTTTGAAGATCCAGGCAGCTCTGTCCAGAACATCACCTTTAACCCTTGTCTCTATATGGACCCTTATTTCACCTGAGGTCTTATCCTCAGCTTCAATTATAGCGGCACGGATCTGAGCCTGCTGCTCTTTTGTAAAAAACGATGAGGCTTTTATCATCTTAAGAATTATCGAATATCAGAATTTAACTTCCGGAGCTTTCTCGGCGCCTTCCATCGATTCAAAATAGGGTCGTGCCGTGAATCCGAACATTCCTGCAAGAGCGTTCTGCGGGAATCTTTTTATAAAAGTGTTGAATGTGAGTGCAGTCTCGTTGAACTTCCTTCTTTCAACAGAGATCCTGTTCTCAGTTCCCTCAAGCGCAACCTGGAGATCCCTGAAGTTTTGCGTTGCCTTCAGCTCAGGGTATTTTTCAACAACTACCATCAGTCTGGAAAGTGCCGAGCTGAGTTCACCCTGTGCAGCCTGGAACTGCTGCATATTTTCAGCAGTCATATTTGTGGGATCGAGAGTTACCTGTGTAGCCTTAGCCCTGGCTTCAATGACACGTGTCAGGGTTTCCTGCTCAAAAGCTGCGGCTCCCTTTACCGTGTTTACAAAGTTCGGGATAAGATCAGCTCTCCGCTGATACTGCGTTTCAACATTACCCCACTGGCTGGTTACTCCTTCCTGTAAAGTGACCATATTATTGTAAGCCTTTACACCCCAGAGCACAAAACCAAGTACAATAAGACCGACAAAAGCAACAACGATAATCCAGACTAAACAACCTCTTTTCATTTTTGATATACTTTAATATTTCCCCAAAGGTATTAAATTTGAAGATATTAATCAGGATCCGGATGAGAACAATTGCATTAGTTGCAGGGGGTGACTCCTCAGAATACGGAATTTCGGTCAAAAGTGCGAATGAGGTATGCAGGTCCCTTTCCTCCAGGTACCATATATACCTTATAATATTAAGGAATACAAACTGGTACTGGGAGGATCAGAAAGGACGCATTCATAATATCGATAAAAATGATTTTTCACTGATTGTTGATGATTCCCGTATCAGGTTTGATGCAGTTTTCATTGCAATTCACGGCAAACCGGGAGAGAATGGACTTTTGCAGGGATACTTCGACATGCTGAGTATTCCTTATACAAGTTGTGATGCATTTTGTTCAGCCCTTACCTTCAATAAACAGGCATGCAAACTCTTTCTGAAAGAGTATGGCATTACAATGGCGGAGGCTATCCTCATAAGAAAAGGTGACACAATTGATAAGGACCAGATAATCAGGAAGACCGGTCTTCCCTGTTTTGTAAAACCGAATGACAGCGGATCCAGTTTCGGGGTTTCCAAGGTTAAGAAAAAAGAGGACCTCCAGCAGGCTATGGAAACGGCTTTCAAAGAGAGCGATGAAGTTCTGATCGAGGCCTTTATGAAGGGCAGGGAATTAGCATGCGGAGTTATTAAAACCAGGTCGAAAACGCTTATTTTGCCTGTTACCGAGATCATCAGTAAAAATGAATTCTTCGACTACGAAGCAAAATATACCCGGGGGAAATCCGACGAAATAACTCCTGCTGATCTTCCCGAAGATCTGAAGGAAAAGGTACAGCAGTTGTCCTCGCAGATTAATGATATACTCGGATGCAAAGGAATAGTAAGAGTAGATTTCATTCTTGTCGGAGAGGAACCCTATTTCCTCGAGATAAATACTGTACCCGGTATGTCGGCAGAGAGCCTTATCCCAATGCAGGCAGCAGCGGCAAATATACCGCTGGAGGAAATATATTCTTCAGTAATTGAGGACCTGTTTAATTAACGGCGCAACGGCGTAACGGGACAACGGCCCCGCTGGCGCCGATTTGTAATCGGTGCCTATAACAGCTTTTTTATAGCACAGATTGCAAATCTGCGCTATCGAAGTAGGGTGTCCCTTGAGCCTTTACGCCAATCTTAATTCCCCTTAGCCTTCTTCAACGCACTTGTCGTTGTATAATACTTCGTTATCATCCCGGGTACTTCCCAATCGGGTAGCTTGCCTGTCCCAAGGTATTCAAGGAATTTGGCAGTGACCTGACCGAAATGTTCCTCATGCGAAACCCTGTACTTTTTAGGTATATTGATCTTAAGGATATTCTTCCCGGCCGGTTCAATAATCAGACTGTCGTACGGCATCGAGGCAAGGGCATCCTTTAGCCTGAGTGTAAAATCTTCCGGTTTCAGTCCCCTGACATTCTCAAAATAAAGTGTGGGTACGTATTTCTCCCCGGGTCCCTGTTTAATAACAATATCACATTTTGTTCCGCGCATTACCGAATAATGTGTATCGCCGGTTCCGGGAGGCGCCATATAGTTCCATATAACAGATATTTTTGCAAAGGTTCCTTTAAGCTGATAGATCATTTCACCATTTGAGAAAACATTCAGTTTGCCTTCTTTAATATCCTTCTGCAGGTAACCGGGAAATTCATCCAATCCCGTAACTGCCCTGAACTCTTCAATGGAAATCAAAGTAGGCCATCTTTTTGCAGCTACAATATTTACATCCGACGGACTCAGGATCTGTCCCGGGAAACACTCCCACTGTACAAGGTCGACAAGATGGGTTGTCACATCAACCATACCATCACCCTGCTGTTCAACATCAAAAAACCAGGCCGGACGCTGCAGCTGAGTCCCTGAAACGATCTTGGAAAAATGATGGACGCTTTCCTTGGTCACTGCAGGCTTCTCTTTGGTCCCGGCAATCAGAGTACCGAAGATCTCTTCCTTTTGGGACAGAAGCTTCTGAAGGATCGTTGTCACTTCAAACCTTTCGGTCATAATGTCATAAACCAGAACACCCTTCTCCGCTGCAACGCGAAATGCCTCTTCAAGCGTGGGGAATGCTTCGGGTGTTATTATCATTGGCTTGTCAGCCAACACATTAAGTCCGGCGCTGACCGACTTTATTATGTAGTCTGCTTTCTTTTTGTTGTTGCCTGACAGAACAACCACATTACCCGGTCTGTCTTCCAGCATTTTCTCGAAAAAATCTTCACCGGTATAAACAATTTCATTCCATGATGTCGGGTCAACAGCACGACTGTTATAGCCTTTTATTTTTTCCAGATGCTGAAGGTAATCAGGGCCTTCAGGAGCATAAACATGAACTTCGGGAGACACCTGGTCGTACATTGTTTTCTGGACCAGTGAGGCATGGAAGTGTCCCGGATCGACTGTCATCAGCCGGACTGAATAAGTGGATTCTGATTCTGCAGCAGATTTATCTGACTGCTTTTTTGATCCTCCTGATCCACAGGAAGCCAGGATTAAGGAAGGGATGATTAACATAATGAGCTTTTTCATATTTTAAACGTTTAGAAGTTTTTAACTGACCTTATAAATGCATTTATATTTTCATTGCTTACATCAGGAGGCATGCCCCCTCCTGCCGACCAGATTATCCGGTTATGGTTGTTGATTTCCCCAAATGCCTTATTTACAGCCTCTTCCACTTGCCCTGATGTTCCTGACGCGAGTACATCCCTCGGGGGAATATTCCCGACAAGGATAATCCCGGGTCCCGATAGTTCTCGTATCTCTCCCAGGGAATGATTAAATGAGAAATTAAACATATTGACACCCATTTCTTTCAGTTTTCCGGCTGTAATCAATCCATCGGCATCATTATGCAGGAACCTCACTTTCGGACCTATAGTATCAAATATTTTCCGTAAACAGGGTACGACAAACTCATTGAACTCTATTTCGCCGACAAAACCGATAATATCATCCAGCAGAAGTACCCCGTCGATCGATGGGAAACACTCTTTCTGCCAGTTGAGCCAGTCACATATAAAAGTTGTAATCTTATCAAGCAGTTTGTGGGAGCCATCCTGATCAAGTGCAAGGGCAGTCATAAATTCGGTGGTCCCCATAAGAAAGCTGGCAATATTAAGCGGACCTCTTGCTACCGCAAACCTGATCTGATGACCCGACTTCTTTATTACTTTCTCATTGTTCCGGAGCCTGCTGATCATAAATGGCAGAAGTCCGTCGGTTTTTACATTAGGTTGCGGAAGTCTGCCGGCCTCTTCGATGCCGGACATAATTTTTTCAGCATGAGGAAGACCTTTCTCCAGGAATATCATTCTCGATCCGAATGCCGAAGGTTCAGTGCACATTCCGTACTCCGACCAGAATCCGGGCATGAACCATACATCCGGGAAAGTATCTGCAGCTTTAAGGTTTGCTTCCAGCCAGTATTTATCAGAGGAATAGTAATCCAAAGTAGAAATGCCGTACCAGCCCGGGATCCATGGGCTGTCAATAATGAATCCGACAGGCTTATAGTTCAGCTTTCCTCCTTCCACGAGCCTGATCAGATCGTCCCATGATGAATTACGCATGACAAAAAAGATAAATTAGATTGAAATCAATTATGGGAATAAAAATGATAAAATATTTCAAGAGAAAAAAATTTAAATTCACCTCTCCCCAACCTCTCTCCCAAGGGAGAGGGGCTATTACTTTGATTATATATGCTTTAAGTCCCCCTCTCTCTGGGAGAGGGGGATTTAGGGGTAGAGGTATTTAGTATCTGTATGCATCTATCGGATCACATATGCAGACAAGATTTCTGTCGCCATAGGCGTCATCCAGCCGTCCGACCGAAGGCCAGAATTTGTTTTCAACTAACCATTTTGCCGGGAATGCCGCTTTCTGCCTGTCATATTTGTGGTTCCACTCGTTGGCCGTTATCACCATAACCGTATGAGGTGCATTGTTAAGAACATTATCATCTTTCTCTGCCCTGCCCTCCTTAATCTCTTCAATCTCGGTACGGATGGACTTCAGTGCTTCGATGAACTTATCCAGTTCCTGTAGCGATTCCGATTCAGTCGGCTCCACCATTAAAGTTCCGTGAACCGGGAATGAGAGCGTAGGGGCATGGAATCCGTAATCCATAAGTCGTTTGGCAATGTCAGATTCCGTGATACCGGCTTCAGCTTTGAAGCTCCGGCAGTCAAGGATCATCTCATGTCCAACGAATCCTGTCGTTCCCGTGTAAAGGGTATTATAAACACCTTTAAGGGCAGCTGAAATATAGTTAGCGTTCAGTATCGCATATTTTGTTGCAAGTGTTAACCCGTCAGGACCCATCATCATAATGTATGCATGCGAAATTGTCAGGATATGACCACTTCCGAAGGGTGCAGCGGCAACGGCAGTGGTGCCATGACTGCCTCCGGTCCGGACTACCGGATGCGAAGGAAGGAATTCGGCAAGTGTCTCTTTTACAAGTATCGGCCCCATACCCGGCCCTCCTCCTCCATGTGGTATTGCAAATGTCTTGTGCAGGTTCAGATGGCAGACATCAGCCCCTATTCTGGCGGGACTTGTGAGCCCCACCTGTGCATTAAGGTTTGCACCATCCATATAAACCAGTCCGCCGTTCTTATGAATTATCTCCGACATTTCAATAATTGCCTCTTCAAATACACCATGTGTTGACGGATAAGTTATCATGAAAGCAGCCAGGTTGTTGCGGTGTTCTTCAGCCTTTTTCCTGAGGTCCATCACGTCAATATTTCCCTTATCGTCGCATTCGACCACTACAACCTGCATCCCGGCCATAACGGCACTGGCAGGATTTGTCCCATGGGCAGATGAAGGGATAAGTACAACCCTCCTGTGACCCTCACTCCTGCTGATATGATATTCGTGAATCACCATCAGTCCGGCGTATTCCCCCGCGGCACCGGAATTGGGCTGGAAAGAGATAGCGGGAAAACCAATGATCTCCTTCAAAGCCTCACCAAGTTCATCCATGAGCTGGTAATAGCCCTGTGCCTGCTCTTTCGGGACAAAAGGATGTATATTGGCAAATTCAGGCCAGGTCATTGCGAACATGGAGGTCGCCGGATTCAGCTTCATTGTACAGGAACCCAGGGATATCATACAGTGGGTAAGTGAAAAATCTTTTCTTTCCAGCATTTTTATATACCGCATCATTTCTGTCTCACTGTGGTATCTGTTGAAACAGGATGATTTCAGGTACGCTGATTTGCGAAGGAACTTCTCATCAATACACTCCGGGGTGTTTAACGAACTTACTTTTGTTGATGGCCTGCCCGCAGCCTGGGCAAAAACCTCAATTATTGCGTTAAGTTCATTTAAAGTTGTTACTTCATCTGTACTTATCATAACCGAACCGTCATCCGGATAGAAGAAGTTTATTCCTCTGCCCTGACCCAGCATCCTGATATCATTCTGTGTGATCCTGCCCGGCAGTTCAATCCTCAATGTATCGAAAAAAACTGAATTTGACTGCCTGTATCCGAGATTCCTTATAGCTTCGGAGAGGGTGTTTGCCGACTTATGGATATGGGTTGCAATACTTTTAAGTCCCTCAGGACCATGATATTGTGCATACATGCCCGACATAGTTGCAAGAAGAGCCTGCGCTGTACAAATATTGGATGTTGCCCTCTCGCGCTTTATATGCTGCTCGCGCGTCTGAAGTGCCATTCTCAGGGCCGGATTCCCATGAACATCGACAGATATTCCTATGATACGACCGGGCATACTTCTTTTTAATGCATCTCTTGCTGCGAAATAACCTGCATGAGGTCCTCCGAAGCTCATTGGCAGGCCCATTCTCTGGTTTGAACCTACAACAATATCAGCACCCCATTCCCCGGGGGGTATCACTATTGCCAGACTCATCAGGTCAGCAGCAACACCTACGAGTGCTCCTGCAGCATGGAATTTTTCAGTGAAATCCCTGTAATCCCTGATCTGTCCCGATGCAGCCGGGTACTGGATAAAAGCACCGAATACCGTACTGTCCGGCACTGCTTCCTTATATTTCCCCAGAATAAGGTTAATACCAAGTGGTTTTGAACGGGTTTTAATGACATCAAGTGTCTGCAGGAAGACATCTTCATCAACGAAAAACTTATTCACCCCTGCCTTTACTGCTTCGCGCGACCTGGCATTGTGCATCATTATCATCGCCTCTGCAGCAGCTGTTGCTTCGTCGAGAAGCGATGCATTAGCAATCTCCATCCCGGTAAGATCAATAATCATGGTCTGAAAGTTCAGCAGGGCTTCGAGTCTTCCCTGTGAGATCTCAGCCTGATAGGGTGTGTAAGATGTGTACCATGCCGGATTCTCGAGTACATTCCGGATGATGACTGACAATGGCGCAACCGGGTAATAACCCTGTCCGATGAAGGAACGGAATAATTTATTCTTCGTCCCCAGGCGTCTCAAATGATTCAGATATTCAAACTCGCTCATTGCTTCCGGAAGCCTGAGGGGTTTTCCCAGTCTGATCCCCGCAGGAACAGTGTTGTCAATCAGCTGGTCGAGTGAATCAACCCCGATGACCTTAAGCATCCCCGGCAAATCGTGATCACGGGGGCCAATATGACGGTTTACAAATTTATCTGATGACATATTAATGATTTATTCTGATTATCAACTAATTAAAATATGGATTGGATCTCATTTCCTCCCCGATTGAGGTGGATTCTCCGTGCCCGGGATAAACAACTGTTTCCGGTGGCAGAACAAACAGCTTTGTCCTGATGCTGTTAATAAGTGTGTCAAAATTACCCCCGGGCAGATCAGTTCTTCCAATACTTCCGGCAAAAAGTGCATCTCCGGTAAAGACAACATTTTCTTCTTTACAATAAAATGCCAGACCCCCGGATGAGTGTCCCGGTACATGTAATACCTGAAGTTTTATTGATCCGAATGAAATAATCTGGCCATCATTTAAGAGGTCTGCAGGCTCCGGAGGAGTCTCCATGATCAGTCCGAACATAATTGCATGTTGTCCGGAATTTCTCCTGTTCTTCTCTTCCTCCTTATGACATAAGGCGCCGATCTTATATTTTTCAAGGAACATTCTGTTCCCGAAAATATGATCCAGATGACAATGGGTGTTCAGCAGCAGGACCGGTTCAAAATTCTTCTTCTTCAAAAAACCTGTAAACTTCTCAAATTCAGTTTTATTATAACAACCGCAATCAATAACAGCACATTTACCCGCCTTATCGGCAAGAATATATGTATTAACTTCAACCGGTGAAAATACATGCCTGAAAATTTCCATCTCCTGTCAGTTTTCATTAACCGTACCCCTGAGCAGCGGCACGAATACAAAATTCCCATGATAGGAATAATCAAAAGCATCCTCCCCGGTACGTCTTATCAGGGTCATGACCTGTGATGTACTGGTACCCATTGGCACTACCAGCCTGCCGCCGTTTTTGAGCTGTTTCAGAAGCGCATCAGGAATATCCTTGGCAGCTGCTGTGATTATTATACCATCATAGGATCCGTACTGAGGCTTCCCTGCATACCCGTCGCCATAAAAGAATTCGGCAGTATATCCAAGGTTAGCAAGGGTCATCCTTGCTTTGATGTATAATTCCCTGTAGCGTTCGATTGTATAAACCTTTGCTCCCATTTCAGCAAGGATTGCTGCCTGGTATCCCGATCCGGTCCCTATTTCGAGGATCTTATCCCTTCTCCTGACCTTCAGCAGCGATGTCTGGACTGCAACCGTGTACGGTTGCGATATTGTCTGACCAGATGCTATCGGAAATGCCTTGTCGACATAAGCATGGACCAGAAAGGCCGGATCCATAAAAAGATGCCGGGGAACTGTACCTATTGCCCGCAGTACCTCCTCGTCGGAAATTCCCTTTTTCCGGAGCTCCTCTACCAGTTTCTTCCTTTTCCCTCTGGCTTCAAAATCATCAATCATCTGAAAACAGGAATTTATTAAAGCAGTAAAAATAAACAAATTGTTATACAGGATTAGAGGAATACATCAGTGGTTGATATTTTGTTCATATTCTTAAGAATAGTGTTGTTAAATCTGCGCTGATCTGTGAAATCTGCGGGAGATTTTTTTGTTTCCCGCAGATCACGCATATTTTCGCAGATAAATTACCTATCTTCATCCTGAAAAATCCATTCGGATTTCTTTATCTGATACATGACCGAAACAAAATCTCAGGATGCCAGGCAGGATAGCGTTATCCGGGTTCACAGAACTACACTGGATGATATTATAAGGAAGGTTTTCGATCTCTTAATTTCGTTGTTATCGCTCATTATTTTGAGCCCTGTGATCATTATACTTGCAATTATCATCATGATATCAGGGAATGGCCCGGTCATTTACACACAGGACAGGATCGGGAAAAACGGGAAGCCGTTTGTGATCTATAAATTCAGATCGATGAAGTATGATGCCGAAACCGGTAAGCCTATGCTTTCGGGGATCAATGAAGAAAGGATCACCTTCATCGGGCGGTATTTAAGAAAATACCGGATTGATGAGATCCCAAATTTCATTAATGTTCTGAAAGGTGAAATGTCTCTTGTCGGGCCAAGACCGGAGAGACAGTTTTTCATTGATCAGATAGTTAAAAGGAACCCTGATTTCATGTTACTCCTGAGTGTTAAGCCGGGGATCACCTCATGGGGACAGGTCAGATATGGTTATGCCTCCAATGTTGATGATATGCTGGAACGGCTTGAATATGATTTGTATTATATCAAAAACAGATCGTTGTGGTTTGATTTCAGGATCTTCCTGTACACTATCGGTACAGTATTGAAAGGAAAGGGATTATAGGAAATCCGCTATCTTACAGCTTAAATCTCCCTGTAGGTCTGTATACAGGACCTGCCGGTTTAAGAATGCTTTCGTACAGTATTACCTCACTTACACGGACTTCCTGAACAAAGGAATCCTGGTACAGTTCAAGGGCTTTCCGGAGAGCATCAGGATTCTTAATGAATTTGATCCTGCCAAGTGAAATGTGAGGCTTAAAGGGATGATTCCCGGTTTTAAATCCCGTATCCTTCAATCCGGTCGTAATATCATCATAAAGTCTGATCAGTTTCCCTGCTTCCGTTATCCCAATCCAGATAACCCTGGGATCTCTGTATTCCCTGAAAACCCCGGTCCCCGACAACCTGAAACTGAAATCTCCGAAGCCAGTACGTTTCAGTTTCAGCATGATCCCTACTAATTTGATCAACTAATATTACGTATC
>CAZKMH010000009.1:0-22986 GCA_964553395.1 uncultured Rikenellaceae bacterium
CTTATCGGACCCGAGACCGGCAAGCAGATCTTTCCTTTACTATATCACAAACTGACTTTGAATTTCGGATACCGGGGACTCTGGGCCGAAATTATCGTAACAGCTGTCCTCTTTGGTGTCTCGGCTTTTACAGAAAAAACGGAGAAGGCAAAGCTTGAGAAGACGACGATCGATTATTCCAGAGGTATTGCTGCCATTAAGGGATGGACCGACTGGAGACTGCAATTCATTTTACTCACATTGTTAACCATCCTTGTCATTCTCTGGTTGAGTTGATTTTCAGCCAGGGTCGGAACCGGATAAATCACTCAGGAGTTCTGTCAGAAAATCCCTGTTATCGGCTGTCATATAGTGCATTTCACCACCCATCCGGTTGAATGTCTTGCAATAGCGAAGGTAATATGCCGGGCTGTCATGAGGCGGTTCGCCATTTTTCGCCCAGTCCCATTCAGCCCTGGCGAGGTCTGCAATTATCATAAAGTGATTATCGATATGACTGTCCCTTTGAATTTCCCTGTTTTGCGCCATAGATAATGCTTTCTCAAAGATCATCGGTGACATGATAGCTGATCCGATTGACATGTAAACCCCATTATCCAGATTGCTGACACTGTTTACAAAACTGAGAAAGTCGGTAACACCTGTCCGGCCGATGGCAGCGCCGTGGTTTGCCGGATGATTGTAAATTATATCGTGCCCGATCATTGGGTGCCCTGTGAAAGGCACTTTTAGATCGTAAGCTGAACACTGAACCGAGAATTTCTTAAATGGGTGAGGAATGCTTAAAAAACCTGATTTCAGATTGTTTCTCTTTATAGCTGCTGAAAAATCGATTGCAGCTGATGCTTTTTCAGGATCAGTTTGCATAAGTTTTTCCGCTTCAGCAAAAAGGGACTGAGGTTCAGGGACCTGCAACCCTTCCTCCGAGATCATTTTCCCGATTGATTCACCGTATCCCAATCCTTCATAGGCACCTGCCAGGAGTGCCAGATTAATATAAAGACCGGTTTCATCCCATATCCCAAACTGGCCTTTTCCTACATTCTCACGAACATCCTCACCCGACATCCCCTGGTAAGCGAATTCCCAGTCGTGAATAATTCCTGCACCATTTGTTGCCAGGTGTGTTACCCAGCCCTTCTTAATCAGTTCAATGAGTACAAGGGCAAGACCGTTTTTGATTGTATGTGCTCCGAATGCCAGTATGACTGAATTCTTATTTTCCCTTGCTTTCCTGATCCTGTCTGAAGTTAATTTAATGAGCTCCTTATCTGTTATTGACAAATTCAATGCCTTGAATGTCAATGGTATATGATCCCTGACTATTGATATCTGGTTCCGGCGCTCACTGAGCTTTCTGATGAGGAGTTTGTCTCTGTCGAATTTCGGATGGTTCATGCTATCGGATATTTAACAGTTCGAGCAAACGGTCTGCTTGTGAAAAATCAGGCACCAATATATCTGCTCCGGCCTTGATCAGACGGGTCCGTTTTGCCTCGTTAAGCCCGTAACGTCTCAGTTCGTTACTTGCAATTCCAACTGTAATTCCACCCCTCTTCTTTGTCTCCCTTATTTCCACAGGTCCGTCACCGAAGGTTGCTATCAGTCCGGCTTCTGATTTTCCGATGGAATCAAGTATCCTGTCAAGGACTATCTTCTTTGCCTCCTTGTTGATGTCACCAACAGCCCCATGGATCCTGCCTTCAAACAAGTAATCATAACCAAGAACGGCGGCTTCATGCCTGACATCAGCTTCATCGGTGCCGCTTGTCAGATAAAGCTTAACTCCTTTGTCATAGAGCCTTTTTAGAAACGGAACTGCATTTTTTATAGTCAGATCCTCAACGATGAGATCTCCCGATATCAGCTTCTTTTCACGTTCATTCACCATCCGCATCAGTTCTATATTATATACTTCCTTGTACCCGAATTCATCGAGCATCTGATCGGGTGGAACAAAGCCGAATTCGCGGATTATGCCCAGAAGTATTTTCATCTGCATCAGGGTTTGAATGCCTGTTGTTTTATCAATGAACTCATCCACCTGTGCTTTTACTTTCTTCAAAAGGGATTCGTCGGCATCAGTGAATTTATCTCCTAAAATTGCCCTGACCATCACAGGTGCCATTATCTTCTCCCATCCTTCCCTAAGAGTTGAAACCGTACCATCGTTATCGAAGACGGCATGTTTTATTGCAACTTCTTCCGGCCATTTGTTGATTATCTCAATTTCTGATCCTTCCAACCGGGTTGCCTGCCTGATATCCTCGGCAAGTTCGGGATACCAGGTAAAATCAGGATCGCTTCCGATATTAATGATCTCATCAGGAGAGGCTGTTCCGGTTTGAAATAGTTTCTGTACTGTTACTCCTGCCACCAGAGTGCCAAGCTCAGCAGCAGTAACCAGCGGATAGCCTGCTGCAAGAGCGACTGCTGCTCCTGCAAGGTAACTGTCACCTGCCCCGACTGTATCCACCCTTGATATTATCATTAATCCCGGAATCTCTGTAATCCCGGTTTCATCCGCTACAATTGACCCTCTGCTTCCTCGTGTGATCAAAAGCGGCTTGCAATACGTGTCAAATAGTTGTTCCGCTGAATTTTTCACTTCGGAAAAAGAAATGACTTCATCGGGTTCTCTTTTAATATTGCACTGGCGGGAAGCTTCGGTATCGTTCATTTTCCTGTAAGCTCCGGCATAAAAGTCAGTATAATTCCTGCTGTCGGCGATAAAAATCCTGTCAGGAAAAAGACCGATTACTTCAACCAGTATCTTTCTTAAGTGGTCGGTATGAATGCCGGAGAGAACCTGCTGGTTTATAATTACAAGATCTACCTCTCCTGAGGCTTTCCCAAGATTATGGATAAGGATCTCTGCTGTCTCATCTGCCAGAATATTGTAGTTACCGAAATCAATGCGGCTCTTTTCACTCTCTTCAACATAAGGTTTTATATAAACATGCGTTGACCAGTTCTCTTTCTGTATCAGAAGGTTATCGGTGGAAATCCCTCCATTGTTCATTATTTTTACCATTTCAACACCGAAAGGATCATCGCCGATCACACCAAATGCCCTTATATCGTGAACCTCCAGGGCGGCGAGGTTGTTTGCAACATTTCCTGCACCTCCGAGAGAGTATTTCTGCTGTTTAACCGGCATGGTAGGCTGGCCCGTTTCGATTGAAATTTCACTCCTCGATTCATCAACGAACCAGTAAGCATCCAGACAAAAATCGCCGATAATGGCGATCTTTACATCCCTTATCTTCATAAGGATTTCAGATAATAATTCCGGTTTCATCCTCTACTTTTGTTATTCCCGTAAAAATGGTTTTCGACAATCCTGCAAAGAATGTGCATGACCGGCAGCTGCAGTTCCTGGACATTGGCAGTCATATCTTCAGGAACATTTATAAGAATATCGCAATGTTGTTTCATCTTCCCCCCGGTTTTTCCCGTAATACCTATAACATTGATATTCATGGCCCTGGCTGTAATACACGCATCCACTATATTTTGTGAATTCCCTGAAGTGCTTATACCTATAAGTACATCATTTTCCATCCCGTAACCGATTACCTGCTGGGCGAAAACAAGGTTTGCATCTTTATCGTTGCTGATGGCTGAGGTCAGCGCCGTATGCGCGGTCAGAGAGATTGCAGGTAATCCGTGTTCAAGTTTTTCGGCCAGATATTTTCCGCGTGATGCTGAAATTTCAGCGAGTCTCTTTTTAAAGCTCATATCCAGGGGTCTCTCGCATTCGTAGCTCTTCATCAGTTCTCCGACCAGGTGCTGCGAATCGGCGCTGCTTCCGCCATTCCCGCATATAAGCAGCTTTCCGCCTGCAGTGTATGATTTTATGATTATTCCGGCTGCCTGAGCTATGGAATCCCTTACCCCGGAGAGCTCAGGATACCTTTCACAAAGCTGGTTAAGTAAAAAAGTCATCTTCATTCTGATCGCATTATAATCAGATATAAAAATATTAAATATAAAGGTGTCCGGCTAAAAATAACAGAACTAATTTCTTCAATAATATTCCTGTGCGATAATTTGCCGGCAAATCTGAAATATGGTACCCTGTCAAAATGAATTTAAAACTATAATCAATTAATAATTACCCCTGCAATATGGATGCAATCAGTCGGGCAAATTACTTCACAGGCTCCGCATCCGACACACCTGTCTTTGTCGATCATCGGTACCATATTTAATATATTCTCTTTCGCAACAAATGCTATTGCTTTGTATTTACATGACTCTTTGCATTTTACACATTCAATATTATTAAACAACAGACAGTTTTCCAGTTGAACTTTCGCAGTACCCATAAACAACTGACCCTTTGCCCTGAAATTGAACAGAGTTATTGCACCTGTTGGGCAGACCTGGCCGCAGAGATTACAGGTCTCCAGACAATACCCTGATTCATAACTTATCTCCGGGGTCATCCAGGCCGGGATGCCTGTAAAATCAGTACTGTATTTAATGATACCGGTAGGACAGGCTTTAATGCAGTTTCCGCACCGGCAACATAAACTGTATAACAATGGTGGCGCTACTGTTGCAGGTGGCCGGATAATGATTTCTGCAGGCGGTTTCAGAAACTTCGGAATCGTTATTCCGGCAATTAATCCTATACCTGACATCAGGAAATACCGCCTGCCGGGACCAATGCCATGAGGCAGAGGTTTCTGTTTGTTAAAAAACAGTTTCAATCTGGTTGTCAGATCATTAATAACAAGTTGTAATCCCCCGAGAGGACATAATTTTGCGCACCACACACCCGGGTAAAAGAAGTGTATTGCCAGAAGGAGAAGAAAGCCTGAAAGCGATATGATTGCAAAAATGTTCATTCCACCGGATAATATCGTAAAAAAACCGTTAAAAATGGCCAAAGGATCGAAGACTAAAAATAACGGGAGCCCGATTATGGCCGATGCCAGGGAAATAATTGCCAGCCATTTTCCTATATCAGGTAAACGCTTATAAGTATATGTCTTATCCTTATTCAGAGCTGATATCCTGTCAAAACACCATCCGGCAGGACATAAGTTCAGGCAAAACCATCGTTTCCGGAAAAATACAAAAAGCAGAACCGGAAAAGCTACAATATTAAGCCAGACAAAAGATTTAACAGCTATGACAGAGTTAAGCATTATGAAGGGGCTCAGCCAGGTATGGAATCCGGTTAATCCTTTCCACGAAAGAGGAAGAGCCAGAACTATTGCCATCAGAAATGACAATGTTCTCAGGTTGGATGACCTGAAAAGGTTTTTCATCCCAGCCAGGCTCCCTGTTGTTTAAGAAGCTGTTTCAGCTTTCCGGTATTGAGATTCCTTAGATTTTCCCTCTCCTTAACAGCCAGTCCTGCGGCAGCTCCAGCTCCATGGCCGGTAACAAGACATGTGCCGATGATCCTGGTGTCTTCAACAAGTTCGCGTTCGAAACAGAAGCATCGACCTGCAACCAGAAGATTATCAGTTTTTCTGGGAAGGAGCGAACGGTAAGGGATCTGCCATAACGGGCGTTCTGCAACCGGAATTTTTTTCCCTTTATAAAGCATGGTTGTCCATGCTCCGCTTATCCCAATAACGTCATCAAATGATTTGAAGGTCATTGTATCTTCAAGGGTCAGTCTGTACTCGCCATCCAGAATGCGCGACATCCTTACACCAAGCTGGGAAGCCGTATCATCTCCTCCAGAACATATTTTGCTGCCTCGGGATCAACAACCGGATTTATTTCATGTATCGACATCCCAAGATCCTTCAGCCGTCTGGCCATTTCGCCTCCGATACCAAAAATTACCTGCTTCCTGTTTTTTTGCTTATCGATTGCATGTGTTGATAAAAGGGGCAGCACAAGACCACCGGTCCATAGTCCGCCCAGATGATTATACCGTTCAACAAGGTATGTTTCTGCACCGGTACGGCTTGCTGCGATAGCTGCTGCAGTACCGGCCGGACCTCCGCCTATGACAAGTACATCAGTCTCGGAAAGAACCGGTATCTGTCTTTCAGGTTCTGTAATTGTTCTTCCGGTCTTTTGATCAACTGCCCCGGATATTTCTGATTCTTTTTTAAAATCAGGTTCAATTTTTCTCCTGCAACCTATACCCAGGCTGAGAGCCCCTCCCGTTACCAGTATTCTGGTAACAAAATCTCTGCGTTTCATGATCTTTGAATATTAGCAATGTTAATAAATCGGCTTTCCGCAAACAAGCAGTTATAAAAATATAAATTTTAAATATCGGGAGCTTAACAATCAGGGAAATAATAACAATCTGCGTAGAAACCTTTCATCCGGTTTTTTGTTTGATCAGTAAATGTTAATTAAAAGGATTAAATTTTCAGATTATGGTTTGTAAAATCCTCCTGTTAGTTTACCTTTATCATAAAAGCTGCAATGATTATACCTCTGGCGGTTGGAGATCCTGTTCCTGAATTTTCCCTCAAGGATCAGAACGGCAACATGTTTGATATTAAAACCATCCTTGGCAGGAAGAATATTGTAATATTTTTTTACCCGCAGGATGGTACATACAATTGTACAAGGCAGGTTTGCTATTTTCGTGATTTTGCTGATGCATTCGATGAAACAGAATCCGTAATAATAGGGATAAGCGGACAATCGGTCAAAAGTCACAAGGAATTTGCAGAGAAAAATAACATCAGATATCCCATGTTAAGTGATGATGGGGATCATGTGAGAAGACTTTTCGGAATTCCTCCAAAGCTTTTTGGATTTCTTCCCGGCCGGGTGACTTATGTGGTAGATAAAAAAGGTAAAATAGTCCATATCTTCAGTTCACAGTCTCAGGTAGAAAGACATGTCGATGAGGCTCTGAAAGTATCACTGATCCTGAAGAAAACAGAAGATTCCGAATATAAAAAAATCTGATTTTGTTCCTGAGATTTATTTACCGAACTTTATTCTTCTAAAAGGATAAAGTTATGGCAACAACCGAAGTATTTGCATTACCGGACAAGAACATAATTCCTGATGATAATCTGATTTTTTCAATTATTGGTGATAAAAAGCCTGTATGGCAGGCAATTATGACCCATGTGCATGAAAATTATAAAGAGACTAACGGAGAGTGGCGATTCTATAATGACGGAAAACAATGGCTCTTCAAGATGCAGCAAAAAAAGAAGACAATATTCTGGATCGCCATTCTGCAGGGCACTTTCAGGATAACTTTCTATTTCGGCAGAAAGGCAGAACCGGTTATTGAAGCAAGTGACCTGCCGAAACAGATCAGGGATGACTTCAAAACTTCAAAGCTATACGGAGCGATCAAGGCTATTTCACTTAAGATTGCCGGGATGGAGGATGTTGATACGGTGAAAAAGCTGATCGCAATAAAATCGAAATTGAAATAGAAAGAAGGAATAGATTGTTGCTTAATTCTTTTTAAACCACGGAGTTACACTAAGTTGGCACAGAGGTTTTTTACCACTTGATGCCAATTTCCTTTTTGATATCGGTGTGAGACTTTTTCATTGCATCCACGAGGTCACGGTAGAGCACAAATTTACCATTCATTATTCCACGGTTTGCCCGGCGGATATCAGTATCAACATCCAGAGTTTTGAACCAGCCTGCTCCGATAATAAAATCAAGTGATGCCAGCTGTTTAATACATATCTCATAAGCTTCGCCGCGTTCTTTCTGGGTTCTCAGGACCTGCGGCCAGCTCCAGTCAAGAGGCCGGCCTAGTGAATCTTCTCCGAACTCATACAATTTCGAGTCGATGGCCGGAACGCTCCACTCACCTATTATAACCGGACGCCCGGTGCCTTCATGCAATCTTTTCATTATTTCAAGCTCTCCGGGATTAAACCCGATTTTATTGTTGTCGGGGTAAATATTCATGCAGACAATATCATATTTTCCCCATAGATCAATTGTCCTGTAAATATCCGGCATCGGACCCAGATTCAGCCGGTTGGATATTACAAGATGATTCGGATCAAGCTCTTTAATCAGGTTACAGGTGAAATCTATATATTCTTTTATCATGACGCGTTCAAATTCAGTAAAATCCACCCATAATGGATCATCCCATTCTTTTGGTTCGGGTTTGTCGGACAATATGTCGTTAAAGGAAGTATACCGGCATTTTTTATGTGGTGAGGTCCACACCTTGTTAAGAGTATCGATTGATTTGTATTTTCCCTCTACAAGTTTTATAAATTCTTTTGATGAATATTCCGCCCAGACATATCTGAAAAGTTCGGCATAATCAATCTCATTATCAACGTACCATCCTAAGAACCAAGGCTTATCTTTATATGGAGCTATTGTCAGTTCGGCTTTTTCCCTTGCCATTTTGCGCCATTTCGGATTGAACGGGTCAGCCACCCAGTGATTGCCTTTGTTCAGCAGGTGTCCCTCCCGGTCCCTTGCCAATACGGCCGTATCTTCACAGGCAAGTGATAACCCGAGTACTTTGGACATTGGCATGCAGGGTTCACCGGCATTGTATCTTTTTTCTGATATCCGGGCAAAATTATCGGCTGTCCAGCCGGAAAATGCATTGAAACCACATTCATCCGTCAGGATTTTGTACATCTTTTCATTAACAGCTTCTCTGGTTTCTCCGAACTCCTTTCTGAAATATTCAATAAGAGATTTGGAGCTTCCCGGAGCAGGCTCAGGACCTCTGCCATCTGTAGCCATAAGCCATGTCGGATCACCCTCAGGATCGATTATCCACCACCTGTCATCAGCTTTTTCAACCCGGTAAAATCCTGTGGCTCTAAATTTTTTAGTTGCTGCATTCCCACTTGCCGGAGGTATTGCTTCCCGTCTCCATTGTTCGAACATGTCAACCTCTTTTTTCCCGGCTTCCCTGAATTCAATATCATCCACCCATATTGCTCCCCGTGTACTGATGTTGCACCTGAAGAACAGATCAAGAGTTTTAGCATTACCCGGAATATTATCAAGCAGAACATGATACTGTAACCAGGTGTCCGAATTGAATATCTTTTTTTCATACGTCACGGGAGGTGCACTGTCACAATCGACAGCGGATACAACCGAAAATGAAAGGGGATACTCGATGACCTCCTTAGTTTTATACCAGAAACTTAACAAATAATCTTTCTCAGGGTCGATCGGCAGAAGCTTTTCTGCTTTCAATGATGTCGGTTTCCGCGGGTAAGACCAGACCCTTGAGATCTTGTAAGATTTCATTCCAGAATGAAATTCGGTGTCATCCGTGGTTAACTGATAGCTTTTGATGTAATTCGAAATATTTATGGTCCATCCTTCCGGGTCTTCACCCTCACCGGTTTCGAATCCGGGATTGACGATAAGGTTCGCCGATTCCTGCCTGCACGCAACCGCTAAAGCCAGGATCAGGATTGTCACAAAAATTCTGCAATTCATACTCAAATTTACTTTTTAAGGCAATAAGATCAAATATTCTCCGGTTTTTATCAAATTTTTTTGAAAAATTGTTAAAAATTGTTAATTTGTATAAATATCATTTTTAAATCATCTATACTTCACGATTCTGTAATACCTTGGAGTCTGATAATAACCTGGAGTCTGATTCGTACTCCGGATCGACCAAAACCTCAGTATACCAATAACATAACATCAGGATAAAGTTAACACAGTATAATTAATAACCCCTAACCAAATCTATTTTTATGATTAGAAAATCAGATTTTTCAATTTCGTTTTCAGGGTTGAGAAAGATCTTTCTCATTCTCTGGATGTCAGTTCTGTTATTTGCTGCCTCGTTTTTGCAGGTTTCTGCATTTGTGAATTCACCGGAAACCGGCTATACGGTGGTTAATACCGAACAACAGGGCAGGGAAATTTCGGGTACGGTAAAGGATGTCGGAGGCCAGCCTCTGCTCGCTGTAACTGTACTGGCCAAAGGGACCATAACGGGTACCACTACAAATATTGATGGAAAATTTTCAATGGTAGTTCCGGCAAACGCACAGGTTCTTGTTTTTTCATTTATTGGAATGAAAACGGTGGAAGTCCCTGTGGGAGACAGGATAGTATTTGATATTGTGCTGGAAGAGGATATTGCCAACCTTGATGAAGTAGTTGTAGTTGGATATGGAACGATGAAACGTCGTGATGTCATCGGAGCATCTTCTGCAATGCGGGGTGCGGAAATTGTCAAAGCCCCCGTATCACAGGCAGCTGAAGCCATCATAGGAAGAATGGCAGGGATACAGACAACCACGACTGAAGGACAACCAGGAGCTGAAATCATCATTAAAATCAGGGGCGGTACATCCATTTCACAGGACAATGCACCTCTCTACATCATCGACGGATTCCCGTCGGAAGACGGTCTGAAGAACATCAGCCCGACTGACATTGAACGTATAGATGTTCTGAAAGATGCTTCCTCAACGGCTATTTATGGCGCCAGAGGTGCTAACGGAGTTGTTCTCATCACCACAAAAGGTGGTTCTGAAGGACAGGCTGCAGTTACATATGATGCCTGGGCCGGATTTAAAAGACTGGGGAAACAGCTCGAGGTTATGAACAATGCTGAGTTTGTCAGATTTCAGTATGAACGGCAGGGTGACCTGATTGACGGGCCAAGTGAGGAATTTATTTCCAGATATGGTCCGTGGCAGTATTTTGACCGGTACAGGATTGATGACAATATTAACTGGCAGGATGAGGTGCTTGGCAGCAATGCTTACTATCAGAACCATAATATAGCAATAAGCGGAGGCACAAAAACAACCAATTACCGCCTCAGCTACTCCCGCGATGATGAGAACGGACTTCTCGTTACTAACGGATTCAGCCGTGATTATTTCAAGCTCCGGCTTGACCAGAAAGTAACAGACAGGCTTAAGTTCTCAAGCAATGCAATGTATTCCTCAACAAGAATAAGGGGAGGCGGTACATACTTCAGCAGTTCCACAGATAATGCCCTGGTAAACCTCGTTATGTACAGGCCCACCTCCGGACTCGGTAATCCTGATGATCCCACGCCGGTCGAGGGCGAAATAACCCTTGAGGAATTGAAGTATGTGGATCAGGATGAGATATCAGGTCTGACAAACATTGAAACACAGTCGAAAGCTGAACACAGATTAAGAGCTACCGGTGATCTGGTATTAAATGCTGCAGTTGATTACAATATAACACAGGGACTTACCTTCAGGTTACTCGGTGGTATTTCGCTTGAAAATTACAGGCAGGAAGAATTTGATAAGCTCAAGAGCCGGGATGTTATTTCCCACGGAGGACCCTTTGGCTTTATCCGGATTGAAGAGAGCAAGAAATTCAACAATACTGCACTTCTTACTTACACCAAAACCTTCAATGACCTGCACAATATTAACCTGATGGCCGGTCAGGAGTATGTTTATGATGACTTCAAGATGGTTGAAGCCAGTTCATCCATGTATGACAGTGATGATATCGGACTTGCCAACCTGGCGATGGGGAATGAACATCCGAAACCCCAGTCGAGGCTGGAGCAAACCAAGCTGCTCTCATTCTTCGGAAGGGCTTTTTATTCGTTTGATAACAAGTACCTTTTTACAGGAACCCTCAGGGCTGACGGCTCTTCAAAATTCATTGAAGCAAACCGCTGGGGATATTTCCCGTCAATAGCATTTGCATGGCAGGCAAGTGAGGAGGATTTCATTAAAGATCTGAATATTTTCTCCAACCTGAAATTCAGGATAACATATGGAGTAGCAGGGAATAACAGGATCAGCAATAACCAGTTCGCATCCACATTCTCAAATTCCGTTTATGCAGCCGACGGAACTGTGCTTAGTGTTGCTCTCATCCCCAATGCAACAGCCAATCCTGATCTTAAATGGGAATCCACCATTTCACGGAACTTTGGTATTGATGCAAGCTTTTTTGAGAGCAAACTCACTGCGAACGTTGACCTTTATTTCAACAGCACAAGGGACCTGCTTCTGCGAACCAATATTCCGAGCTCTTCAGGATACAAAACACAGTTCAAAAATGTCGGAAGCACCGAAAACAAAGGGATTGAGCTGACACTGACCACCAGGAATATAACAAGTCCGAACTTCAACTGGAATACCGATTTTAATATTTCATTCTTTACAAGTAAAGTTACAGGCCTGAACAAGGAAGCCAAATTTACGGAAGAATCGTTCCTTCAGGCTTCAGGATGGTATACCCAGGTTGAGGATTTCATGGTTAAAGTAGGTGAGCCGATCGGATTGATATATGGCTATGTAAATGATGGATTTTATACAGTTGATGATTTCGACTACGATCCGGTAGAAATGAAGTATACACTTAAAGACGGTGTCCCCGGATATGTCGGGTTTGCTCATAAACCGGGTGATATGAAATTCAAGGATCTGGGAGGAGCAGATAATGGTGATGGAAATCCACAGATCACCCCGGAGGATGACCGGACTATAATTGGCAGGGCTCAGCCAAAATTCTTCGGAGGTCTGAATAATAACCTCTCTTACAAGAATTTCGACCTGAGCGTATTCATCAATTTCGTTTATGGTAATGATGTTCTGAATGCCAATAAAATCCTGTATACAAGTGCATACAGCACTAACAGGAACATGCTGGCCGCCATAAGAGGTTATTTCACCTACGTTAACGATCAGGGTCAGTTTGTTACGGATCCGGATCAATTAAGGGAGCTGAACAAAAATGCCACAATGTGGACACCTGACAGAAGCCTTCCACGCTGGACATACTCCTGGGCGGTTGAAGATGGATCATTTATCAGGATTAACAATATTACTCTTGGCTATACTCTTCCCAAAACTATAAGTCAGAAACTGAAAATGGACAACTTCAGGATATTTGCGACCGGGTACAATCTGTTTATTCTTACAAAGTATTCAGGATTCGACCCTGAAGTAAGTGCAAGGAGAGGGACACCCTACACTCCGGGTGTAGATTTCAGTGCTTATCCGAAAAGCAAATCATTCATTGCAGGATTAAATATTACTTTTTAAAAAGAGATGATTATGAAAACAAGAGTAATTAAGATTATTTATCTCCTGGTTTGCATTTTTACCACATCATTCATATCATGTGAGAAGATGTTTAATCTGGACACTCCATCCAAGTCGGACTATTCTTCGGATAATCTGTTCCAGACTATATCCCAGGCAAGAATGACAACCTATGGTACCTATTATACCTTAACAAACGACATTTATTCACGGACAATCAATACTCATTACAGTTGTGACACCGATGAATGGATGTCGCAGGGTGCTCTTAACTCGACAGCAAGAAGAGCGCTGGCACGCTATAACGCCACTCCTTACCTGGGAACAGAGTTTGCAAAGGTATTTGACAGGCTTTATGCCGGTGTGGAAAGGGCAAATATAAATTTAGACAGGATCCCCAAAATGGATCTTTTCACGAACGGTACGGAAGCAGAAAAGAACGAGCTGAAGAGATTTCTCGGTGAAGCATTAACACTCAGGGCATATTTCATGCATGACCTGATCAAATTCTGGGGGGATATGCCATTTAAAACTACCCCTTCTATATCGGGAGAGAACTTCTTCGTTGACAGGATCGACCGCGATATTATTTATGATCAGATAATAAAGGATCTTCAGGAAGCAGTGGATCTTGTGCCCTGGAGAAAAGAGGTAGAACCGCAGGCAAGGTTTACCAAAGGTGCAGTAAAAGGAATGCTTGCCAGGATAGCCCTGCATGCTGCAGGATATTCACTCCGGTGGGACCTGGCTACAGGCGGAAATGTAGGAATGCGCACCAATCCTGATGTTGAAAAAGTAAGGGAATATTACCAGATTGCCAGGGATGCTGCATGGGATATCATTAATGACCCTGGCAATAATCACAGGCTGAATCCTGAATTTATTGATGTCTGGAAAACACTTTGTGCCCAGGAATTCGACACGGAATACGGTGAAAGCATGTTTGAGATCGGCTTCTGGAATCCCACCGGGGAACAACTTGGAAATGGTTATATCGGGAACAAGATCGGTGTACCTGTGGCTGATGAAGTTGAAACAGCATTTGGAAGCGGTGGCTCCGAAACCAGAATGCTTGCTACTTACCTCTATTCATTTGACTCGCTGGATGTCAGGAGGGATGTAACAGTTGCTGAATTCGAGATCGACGAGAACGGAAACAGGACTCTCAGGAACAGGTTCTCAGAATACTGTCCGGGCAAATGGAGGACCTGGTGGGCTACCTATAAAACTACCTCAAGCTATACAGGCATAAACCATATTTTACTGAGGTATTCAGATGTACTGCTGATGTTTGCGGAAGCTGAGAACTGGCTGAATAACGGTCCGACCCCCGATGCTGTGACTGCTCTTAAGCAGGTGCGGAGAAGGGCTTTCAGGGGAAATGAAGCTGTTATTGATGCCGAAGTATATCCGGCAGATAAGGACGGATTCCATGCTGTGATCATGAATGAACGCTTATGGGAATTCGGGGGAGAAGGGAGAAGGAAATGGGATCTAATCCGCTGGAACAAGCTGGCTGATGTAATAACCGCAACCAGAGCTGCACTTCAGGCTATCAGGATCGATGAAACAATTCCGCTTTATGTTTACTACCTGCCGCAACCTGATGTTGAAGCTCCCAATCTGAAGGTTTACGGAAACTCCAGCACCATTCCCGAACCATATCTGTCTCAGGGTTATGTCAGGGCAGATTTCAGGAACGGATACAGTTCATCGACTGCAGGTTATCCGGCTGCGGGATTCGAGGCGAACAAGGATGAGCTTTTCCCGATCCCGATCTCTTCGATCCAGGCAAATCCTGCTTTATCGCAACATCCTTTATACTAGTTAACTAAAAATCATAAAACCCCCTTAAGCACATTGCAGGATTTAAATCCGAAAGTGCTTATGGGGGTTTTTAATTTTGGTTATTCAGCTTGTTCTGTCCCCTTAACAAACTTCACCTGTATTCCTGTAAATATCATTCTTCCAAAATCGGGGTACCCGTTTACGGTTGAATATTTATTGTTAGTCGTGTTCTTTACCCTTAAATATAATCTTACCGGAACTTTCATCTCAAATGTGTAACCTCCGTTCAGATCCAGAACGAAGAAATCACCAAGTGGCTGAGGTCCGGCTGCAGCATTTACGAAACGGTCATTCTCGAACGGTGAGACATATTTCCCAAGTATATTCAGGTCAAATTTTCTCCATTCCGAATATAATCCTCCGCTGACGATAAGAACCGGATTCTCTTTGTTTACGACCATTTCATCACCCGCAACCATTTTTGATTGCATCCAGGTGAGATTGAAGAATGGCTTAACCGAACCGAACAGTACTGGTGAGAGTACTTCAAATTCAATACCCCGCTGATTCTGGTCGCGGTTAAGATACAATTCGCGGCGGATATTTGTTACAGTATCAAGATATGTCGAACCGCTCAGGGCAATTGCATTTTTCTGAAACACTCCAAATGCTGTTAACGTAATTTTCCCGGAATTGCCAAAGCTCTGCATGATCCCGAGATCAACCTTAATACGGCTCTCATTTAATGGCTCATCAAGATCCTCATTTAATGATCCTGCACGCGGTTTTACCTGTCCGGCCGCAGTGTTCAGGTATGCTGAAAAGCTCTCCGTGATATTATAGGAAATACCCATACTACCCTGAACTATTGCAGGCTCCCACTCATCCGTAACCGGAGTTACGGTTCTGAACCTTCCTCCCTCACCCTCGATGTTAAAAGCAGCATAATCATTCAGATAAGTGCCGGTTATCCTCAAACCCGCATCAATTGTAAAAGGTCCGATCTTTTGTTCATCAGTTATAACTCCCGATATAGTCTCTGTATCACAACGTTTCCCTATATAAAACCGTTTCCCGTCAGGTGCCACCCAGTGATTATATAAACCTCCGAATCTTAAAACATTTGAAGGAAATATCCGGATCGACTGAATGAAGTTCACCCCATATTCATAATCCTTTTCATTTGAGGTCGTCTCAGCAATCTCGTCGATAAAATTCGGATTCCTGTGTGAATAAAAGACCTGGAATTCGGAAGAAAATCTGGTATTTGGTCTGTATGTAAGTTTGATATTTGATAGAAGTGCCTTATATGGATCAAATCCCTGGACCATATCCAGGTATCTCTGATCAGCGGGAGGCAGGGCAACTGCCATTTCCCTTTTGCCATTGAGATAGTAAAGACTTGCATTTACACCCAGTTTTCCGGAAAACTGCCAGTTCAGGCGGGTGTAAAGATTGGCCATCACTTCTTCAGCATGCCTTCCTGAAGGACCGCTTGTTCTGTCAAAACCGGCGCCGGCAGCGTAACTTAGCTTACCTGTCTTGTTTCCGGTGGAGACATGGCTGTGCAGGGTGTTGAAAGACCCATATTCAAGATCAATATTGGTTTCGGGACTTGTATATTCCCTGGTTTTAATATTGATCAGACCAGCCAGGCCGGATAGTCCGGTCAGTAATGCTGCACTCGATCTGACAATCTCAATTTCCTCAATATCGGATGCTGAAAAGAAATAGGGTAGTTCCTCGAATTCCTTCTGCCACACACCGTTAATTGCATAATCGGGATACGGATATTTCTGACCCCGCACAGAGAAGAATTGCTTAACCTGCCTTCCCCGGGTTTCGGTGAAACCACCCGGAATATAGTTCATGGCATCCATAAGTGTGACTGCTCCCTGACGACGGATATCTGCAATGGTGACCCTGCTTATTACAGGCAGCAGCGAAACCGGTTCCGTATAAGGCCTTGCCACAGGATCAGCCGGACGGATCTTTGCATGTATGGTGATTGAATCAATTTCGTAAGTGTCCGGCAGAAGAACAGGTTTTTCCTGTTTCTGAGCTGTTAAGTTGTACTGGCCGGTAAATAAAAATAGTAATATGCTGATAAACAGGCTATGTCTCAAAATATCCTTTGTTTTGATCCGGTTGATTTCAGTATTAATAAAAGTCATAATAGAATAAATTGTTAATTTTAAAGAGATGCAAAGTTATCAGTCCTGATGTAATTATGATTTAAAAAATGTTAATTTGAACCTGAATTTAAATGTTGTAAAATGACCAGATCAAATTCAATCCCGCAAATCGGAAAAAAAATCACACTGTGTATATTGTTTTCATTACTTATACTGACAATTTCATGCCGGAAGAAAACTGAATATTACACTTTTAATGACTTTGCAAAAGTCCAAAAGACTGATGTCCATCTGCACATTAATACGCTGGACCCCAGATATATGGAATTAGCTGCCAAAAATAATTTCAGGGTTGTCTCCCCGAATGTTGATTCGAGAATCCCGCTTGATGAACAGCTGAGCACAGCAAGCCGGATAAAAAAAGAGTGGCCGGACCGGTTTGCATTTCTTGGAACCTTTTCTGTTGATAGTTTTGGTTCTGATGATTTTGTTAAAAATACGATCAACAGGATCAGTGAATGCCTCGAGGCAGGAGCCACAGGGATAAAGATCTGGAAAAATATCGGGATGGTGTTAAAGGATAATGCAGGACGTTATGTAATGGTCGACGATCCTGCGTTTGATCCGATTTTCCGGCACATAGTGGAAAACAAAATACCTGTCATGGGACATCTGGGAGAACCAAGAAATTGCTGGCTCCCCCTTGAACAGATGACTGACACGGGAAATTACAGGTATTATAAGGCAAATCCGCAGTATCATATGTTCCTTCATCCTGAAGCCCCGTCATATGATGATCAGATCAATGCAAGGGACAATCTGTTGAAAAAGAATCCCGGACTCGATTTTACCGGCGCCCACTTTGGCAGCCTGGAATGGAATATCGATGAGATCGCAAAAAGGCTCGATCTTTACCCTGAAATGAAGGTTGATATGTCGGCAAGAATGGCTCACATTCAGTATCAGTCTATAGCCAACCTGGAACGGGTACGGAACTTTATAATAAAATATCAGGACAGGATCCTGTATGGTACCGACATTACCATTAATAGTGCTGAATCAAATCCCGAAGCAAGAGTACAGGCTCTCTTTGAACGCTGGGAATCAAACTGGATCTACCTTGCAACCGATTCGGTCCAGAAAATCAGGAACATTTCAGGCGATGTAACAGGACTAAAGCTCCCAAAAAAGATAATAGATAAGATCTATAATGAAAATGCAGAAAGGTTTTTCAATGCATTATAAGTCTCTGTCCCTCATTGCATTATTGCTTCTGGTATCCTGTGAGAATAAAAATCTGGTCACCACTCTTCAGGTACCCGGAGCAGACCGGTATTGCATGATCAATATAGGGGGTGAAAGTGTTTTACCCAGCGGGAGAATCGTAAAACCTTACGGCGAATTCATTCAGATCTCCCCGGATCCTTTCGGTCTGGCTCTCTCCCCGGATGGTTTGCTTGGGCTTGCTGTTCATAACAACTTGCTGACCCTCATAAGCATTGGCGAAAATATAAAAGCTGTAAGCCTGACTCCGTTCCAGAACAAAGGTTCTTATATGGGTGCAGCGATCAGGAAAGATAACAAGATTGCTTATTTAAGCGGCGGCGATAACGGGGATATAATTGTTTTCGACCTTTTGAAGATGGAGGGCATTAACCGGATAGCTGTCAACGGCTTTTGTGATGGAAAGAATTATAAGGACAGTTTTATCGGGGATATACGCTTGTCTGATGATGAAAAGAAGCTTTTCATTCTGGACCAGTTTAATTTCAGACTGGTAATTCTGGATATTGAAAACAACAGGATATTGCATAGCATCCCCGTTGGCAGGTTCCCTCTCGGGATCGACATTTCTCCCGATGGAAAATCAGCCTATATTGCCAATACCGGAATTTTTGATTATCCTGTTGCGCCCGGGCTCAACGAAAAGAACATTGAAGAAACTGGTCTCGATTTCCCTCCTTATGGATTCCCATCAGAAGAGGCGGAAAAGGGTGTCGGGATTGATGAAAGGTTCATCCCCGGACTCGGGAGCCCGCATGTACCGGAGGCAGTTTCTGTCTGGACAATAAGTCTTGACAGTAATAAGGTGGTTGCAAAGGAAAAGACTGGTTACAGGATGGGTGAAATGGTCGAGGGTGTTGAAGTTGAAGGAGGTTCAAGTCCGAATTCAATTGCCGCGGGCAGAAACCAGGTCTTTGTGAGCAATGCAACAAATGATAATATCTCAGTTCTCGATCCTCATTCAGGCAAATTAACCGGCAGCATTAAGCTTGATATTGATAAAAGGATCGATTCTTTCAGAGGATTGATTCCCTTCGGAATTGAGCTGAGTAACGATGAATCGAGGTTGTATGTTGCCCTGAGCGGACTTAACAGCATAGGGGTGGTTGACACAAAAACCTTGTCTGTACTCGGATATATTCCTACCGGCTGGTTTCCCACAAAGCTTCAGATATCTCCTGATGATAAAACCCTGTATGTTGTAACGGCAAGGGGTCTTGGGTCAGGACCAAACGGAGGTGCCGGCTTTGTACCCACGGAAGCCGGAACCTATGTGGGTGATATAATGAATGGCACATTTGAAAAAATCAGCATTGATCAGATAGATCTGGAGACAGCAACCAGCCAGGTTATAGCTAACACCTTTCGTGAGATACTGGTTGATGATAATGGAAAAAACCCATTGCCACCTGTTCACGGAATCAGAAAGAGCCCGATCAAACATATTATTTATATTACAAAGGAAAACAGAACCTTCGACGAAGTTTACGGGGAACTGGCCGGAGCTGAGGCTGATCCGGTCCTTGCCAGGTATGGCAGGAATGCAATTGTGGTCAGCAGGGATAAAACCAGGGTTGTGACCGGCGTAAATGTTATGCCGAATCACCAGAAGATCGCCACCGAATTTGCTGTGAGCGATAATTTTTACTGTGACTCGGATGCATCTGTCCACGGTCACCGGTGGATGGTCGGTACTTATCCGAATGAATGGGTGGAGATTAACTCCTCCATGAAAATGACAAGAAATCTGTTGAGTTCTGCTCCGGGGCGGAAGTTTGTTTCCGGGTCATCGGGAGCCGTTTATCCCGAAGATTATAACGAGGCAGGAGGAATGTGGGAGCATCTTACAAGGCATGGGATCAGTTTCTTCAATTTCGGCCTTGGTTTTGAGTTCTCAGGAGCCGAAGAAGAACAGTGGCATAAGTATACGGGAGTTAAAATGGGAGTCATGTTCCCGATGCCCAAACCATTATTTGACAGGACTTCGCGCAAATACGCAACTTACAATACAAGTGTTCCCGATCAGTTCCGGATCGACATGTTTGAAGAAGAGCTCGAAGAAAAATGGTTATCGGGGAAGGAGGAGTTTCCTTCAGTCATCACAATGATGATACCCAACGATCATGGGTCATCGGAACGGATTGCTGACGGCTATCCATTCAGGGAATCTTATATGGCCGACAATGATCTTGCCCTGGGACGGGTTATTCACAAGCTGAGCAAAACAAAATGGTGGCCGGAAATGCTGATCATTATCACTGAAGATGACGCTCAGGATGGGTTAGACCATATAGATGCCCACCGCTCACTATTTATGATGATAAGTCCCTGGATAAAAAGAGGTTATGTGTCCAAAACACATGCAAATTTCGGCGCCATTCTTAAAACAATCTACAATATCTGTGACATTCCTCCCCTGAACCAGTTTGATGCAACGGCAACATTGTTGCAGGATTTTTTCACTGATAAACCGGATTATACTCCATATACAATAGAAATGGTCGATAACCGTATTTTTGATCCTCAGAAAGCACTCGATCCTTATGATAAGGAATTCAGATGGGAATCACTGAAAGAATCACCCGAAATAGACAGTGAAGATGATTTCAGATCAAGTCACAGGGAACAGTCGGGGGTAAACTAACACCAGAGAAAAACATTAAAACAGTCAGTTCCGGATCAGGGGAGAATTCGTAAATACTTTCAATGGTGTTCAATTTGCAGTAATCATTACTTTTGTAAAAATTTGAACCGGAAATTATGGATTTGATAAAACCACTTGATCTTCAGAAAGATCAGAAAAAAGAAAAAATAGGAAATACGGAAAAGGTCAGATGCCTCATTATCGGCTCTGGTCCGGCAGGATATACAGCAGCAATATATGCCGCCAGGGCCAATCTTAAGCCGGTTCTTTATACAGGACTGGAGATGGGGGGTCAGCTGACAACAACAACAGACGTGGAAAATTATCCGGGTTATCCTGAAGGAATCACAGGTCCTGCGATGATGGATGACTTCAGGAAGCAGGCGGAAAGATTCGGAACGGATGTCCGTTTCGGTGTTGTGACAGGCGCAGATTTTTCCGGTCCGGAACATGTAATAATAATTGAAGATGAGAATAAAATTGTGGCGGATGCTGTGATCATTGCCACAGGTGCAACTGCAAAATATCTTGGTCTTGAAGCTGAAAAGAAATATGCAGGAAGGGGAGTCTCTGCCTGCGCAACATGCGATGGATTTTTCTATAAGCAGAAAGATGTCGCTGTTGTTGGCGGAGGTGATACTGCAGCTGAGGAGGCCACTTATCTTGCCGGATTGTGTAATAAAGTCTACCTTATTGTAAGGAGAAATGTTCTCAGAGCATCGAAAGCTATGCAGGAAAGGGTCATGAATACACCCAATATTGAGATATTGTGGGAACACCAGGCTGTGGACCTGTACGGCGAAAACGGAGTGGAGGGAGCAATGCTCATTAAGAAAAAAGGGACGCCGGAGGAAGAAACGGTTAAGCTTAAGATTGACGGATTTTTCCTGGCTATCGGGCATAATCCGAATTCCGAGATTTTCAGGGATTATCTTGAAACTGACCCGGCAGGGTATATTAAAACTGTTCCGGGGACAACAAAAACAAAAATCCCGGGGATATTTGCCGCCGGGGATGTTCAGGATCCTACTTACAGGCAGGCAGTGACTGCTGCCGGCTCAGGGTGTATGGCAGCTATCGATGCAGAACATTACTTATCGGAAAAACCAGCATGAAAACTTTTAAGAAGACATTCCGGATAAATGCCGAACCTTTGGATGTATATGCAGCTCTGACAAATCCGTATATGATTGAATTATGGTCGGGGTATCCGGCTGTAATGAAGGAAGAGCCGGGCACTGAGTTCTCGTTATGGGAGGGCGACATAAGCGGAATGAACCTGGAATTCATTAAGGATCAGAAAATTGTACAGGAATGGTACTTCGGTGATCAGTCCGAAAAATCAATAGTCACAATTACAATTAACAGGGCCAGGGAAGATTCACAGGTAACAGTGGAACACACGAACATTCCTGATGAGGATTTTGCAGATATTGCAGAGGGATGGAGAGAATATTACATAGGTGCGATTTTCAGCTTCTTCAATCCGAATTTCTGACTTTATCCTGCACCTGAAAATAAAGTTCAGGACATGAACCCATAAATATCTTCAACACATGCATGGATCAGAGTGCCAATCCCCTTGTAGCATGATGTATGTGCACTCTCCTGAACTTTTTTATTCCACTCCGGGATCCATGATAAAATATGCTGATCTATAAACCGCCTTATTTCTTTTTTCAACTCCCGGTGGCTTGGCTCATCGTCAAGATGCAAACTCATTTCAACCAGACGGGTAAGGAACAGAAGTTCAATGCCCAGGTGATCGCCAGGTACACTATTTTTTGTTTTCGGTTTCCAGCCATATGATTCATAGAATTCACTTACACTTTGAACACTCTTTCCGGAGTCATTGAAATTAGAGACATAAAGTGATTCAAATGCCGGGGCCATTGGTAATCCGTTTTGTTCGAAAAGCCTGTAATAGTCTTCACTCAGAGTTTTCCTGCACAGATCCTTATCCTCACAGGAACACCTCAATAGAGCGGACGCTATCATAAATCTGTGATTTGAACTTGAAATCGGGAGCTTTTTCTCCCACCGTAAGTTGTATCATAACTTTTATTTGTTAAAGTTAAAAAGCAATTGTTTTACATTATTTTTTTTATCAACAACACTAATTTTTAGCGTATGTTTCCCTTTTGGCAAATTTTCGTCAAAT
>CAZKMH010000010.1:0-2237 GCA_964553395.1 uncultured Rikenellaceae bacterium
TTCCGTTTCTTAAGAAAAATGAAATTGATCTGGCTGTCTTTGTGATGATGGATCTTGACTATGACACCTGGATCGGAAAGGTGGATGAAGGGTGGCAGGGGAATCTGCCGGCCACGCTGGTATTTAATAATACCAGAAGGATAAGGCAATTTCTTCCCGGTGAGGTCGATGAATCAACACTCAGGGAAATGATAAGAAAAAATATTTAACAAAAAATCAAATCAATATTTAAAGCTATGAAGAAGTTTATAATTCCGGTCGTTGCTGGTATGATAATTACACTTACGATTGATGCGCAATCACAGTATAAAGCAGGTGATGTGGCTGCGGACTTCAGTCTTAAGAATGTAAAAGGTGATATGGTATCACTCTCCAGTTTTGAAGATGCAAAAGGATTCGTAGTGGCATTCTGGTGCAACACCTGTCCGGTTGTGAAAAAATATGAGCAGAGACTCATAGACCTTCATAAAGAATTCGCTCCCAAAGGTTACCCCGTAATTGCAATCAACAGCAATGACAAAGGGGTTTCACCGGGTGATTCCTATGAAGGAATGGTAAACCTTGTAAAGGACAAAAAATATCAGTTTGAATATCTGTACGATGAATCACAGGAAGTTGCCAGGAAATATGGACCCACAAACACACCGCATATCTATTTGCTGTCAAAGAAGGGCGGGAAGCTTATCGTTGAGTATGTCGGTGCTATCGACAATAATTCCGATGATCCCCGGGCAGCAGATAAAAGGTATGTTGCCGACGCTGTTAAAAGTCTGCTTGACGGAGAAAAGGTAGCAGTGGCAGGGACCAGAGCTGTGGGTTGCAGCATCAAATGGAGGAAAGTCTGATACCTGATCCGGCGGTCTGAAATATTTTCACAGGTTTCAATACTTTTTAAAATATATAGGAAAACAGAGTTTTACCCAGAGGCACACATAGTTGGACCTCTGGGCAGAACTCTTTTTGCCTGTCGCCAGGCGCCATAAAACCTGAGTTTGATTGCTTTGGTATGAGTTTTGATAATAGTTATACGAAGAGCTGATTCTTCTAATACTTAAAGAAATGAAAAAGTTAATAATCACATCGATCCTCGCACTCCTGGTTACAGCAGGAAGCACAGTAATGGCACAGGATTACCCGGAAGAATACCTCGGTTTGCCGGGCGATAATCTTAACCTCTACGCAGTGATGAAACTGTTCCAGGAATCAGAAACCCTTGAAGGTTTCGAAAGAAATCTTAATGACGAAAATTCCAGGATCAATAACCTCGACCTTAACGGCGATAACCTTATTGATTATATAACGGTCAATGACTATATTGACGGAAACGTCCACACAATAGTCCTCAGAGTTGCACTGAGCCGGAAAGAAACCCAGGATGTGGCAGTCTTTACAGTAGAAAAGTTCCGTGACGGGACAGCCAACATACAGCTTATCGGCGACGAAGCTCTTTATGGCAGAAATTACATAATCGAGCCAATATATGACGAGACACCAAATCCGGGATATAATGGCCGCGCAGCTAACAGGACAAACGTAACCATAATAAGGACAACTCCATATGAAATTTCACTGTGGCCGATAGTAAGATACATGTATGTACCAAACTATGTGGTGTGGCATTCCAGCTGGTACTGGGATTACTATCCCTCCTACTGGCATCCATGGCGCCCGTACTACTGGCACTACTACTACGGATACCATTATAACTGGTACCATCACTACTACAGTCATTACCACCATTGGTCCCATCCACGTTACTCAAGATATAATGACTTCTATTACAGCGGAATACGAGCACACTCCCCACTGGTAAGCAGTAGAATAAGGGAAGGCCAGTACAGAGCCACTTATGCTCGTCCGGAACAAAGACGCGACGGTGAAGCACTCTTTACCAAAATGTATCCCAGCCAGACCAGAAGGACTGCAGACAACACCATTAACAGAAGCCAGGAAAGAAGATCTGTATCACAAACTACAAGAGAACGTTCCTCAACCGGTACCAGCTCTGACGTTGCACGCCGTTCTACCACGACAAATGTTGGCAGATCCACCACCAGGCCTTCTGCAGGTCAGAGTCAGAGCACCAATAGTTCACGCAGATCCACTACCACGGCTCCCGGTAGGGCTTCATCAAGGCCGGAATCAAGCCAGAGTACCGGAACTGTAAGGAGATCTGCAAGTCCAACAACTACTGACAGAGCTTCCTCAAAGCCTGAATCCGGCCAGAGTACCGGAAC
>CAZKMH010000010.1:2337-22886 GCA_964553395.1 uncultured Rikenellaceae bacterium
ACAAGCAGGACTCCTGCAGCAGCCTCCCGGGAAAGAGCTGCCACCAGACCTGCCCAGAGTCAACAGAGGACACAATCAGTGGAAAGCAGACCTTCATCATCCCAGGAAAGAACTGCCTCCAGACCTGCACAGAGTCAACAGAGGACACAATCAGTGGAAAGCAGACCTTCAGCATCCCGGGAAAGAACTGTCTCCAGACCTGCACAGAGTCAGCAGAGGGTAGAATCCTCAAGGCCTGCCAGACAGTCAACACCAAATGTCAGTTCATCAAGGAGCAGCAGCAGCAGCAGAGAGAGCAAAGCAAGTGCACCAGCCAGAAAAAGTGAATCTGCAAAAGATTCTGACAGGGACAATTCATCAAGAAGGAAATAAGCTCAGGGAAAAAGAACTAAGAAGAAAGAACAATCGAATAGCGAAATAAGAACTTAAAAAGGAACCCTCTCAGCAACTGAGTTGCATGAGAGGGTTCCTTTTTTGACAAGGTATGATTCTTTATCTTACTGCCAGCGCTCTGTGCAGTTTACGCCTTTGTCTCCTGATGCTTCGGTAATAAATGACAAAGTACATTACGGGGATCATTATCAGAGTTATGAAAGTGGCAAACCCCAAACCGAAAATGATTGTCCACGACAGGGGACCAAAGAACATTACATTCTCACCTCCGAAATATATGTCGGGATTAAATGATGAGAGGAGGGTTTGAAAGTTTATATTCAGCCCTATAGCCAACGGTATTAATCCAAGTATTGTAGCTGTTGCCGTCAATATCACCGGTGTGATACGTGTCTTTCCGGCTTCAATGATTGCCTGGCGTGTTTTTATTCCTTTTCTTTTCAGTACATCAGTAAATTCAACCAGCAGAATCCCGTTCCGCACCACAATACCCGCCAGGGCAACAATACCCATCCCGGTCATGATAATTGATACGGTCATACCAAATATCATGTAACCCAGAAAAACACCTATCAGGCTGAAAAGAACTTCAGATACAATTATCAGAGCCTTCGGCATGGAATTAAACTGAGTAACCAGTATGAACATGATAAGAAATATTGAAATCATCATGGCTTTTAACAGGAAAGACATTGTTTCCTGCTGATCTTCCTGTTCTCCGGTAATCCGGATATCAACCCCGGATTTCGCAGCAAATTCGGGAATGACAGTTCTGAGCTGCGTATTGATCTCATTGGCATTGTATCCATCCAGTACGTTGGAGGATAAGGTGATCACCCTTTTAAGGTTAAGCCTGTTGATCTGTCCGTAACTGTTTATGTAGTCTAACTGAGCTACCGCGGACAGAGGTATCTTCCGAAGGATGCCCGTGTTCATATCCGTATATGCTATTGTAAGGTTGAGTAATTGTTCGATATCCTTTCGCTGGGTATCCTCGAACCTGAGCATGATCGGATATTGATCCTCACCCTCCCGGTACTTCGAAACCTCTTTCCCAAGCTGTCCTGTTCTGATCGCATCGCCTACGACTGCTGCTGTAATCCCCTCATAATTAGCCCTTTCACGGTCCAGATTTACAAGAAGTCCGGGTTTGTTTGTTGCAAAGTCGGATTTCAGTTCTTCAATCCCGGTAATCTGCATCGAATCGATGAATCGTTTAAACCGTTCACTCTGCACCACCAGTTCATTCAGATCTTCTCCGGCAAGTTCAATATTTATCGGTTTCCCGACTGGCGGTCCCATAAGAATCTTATCCACAACGATCTCAGCTCCCGGGATATCTTTTACAGCATTACGAATCTCATTCAGATAGTTACCTGTGTTCTTTCCATTTCTTTCGTGGTACTGAACGAAATTGACCGCAATTTTCGCAAGATTTGATGATTTTGTCGAGTTATCGAATTCGTTCTCCGAAGCCAGCAATGCAACATTGGTTACAACAGATTCGACCAGGGGATTATCCCGGCCCAGTACACTCATTATCCTCCCTTCAACAATACGAGTCACAGAATCCGTCACGGCTATCTCCGTACCAACTGGCATCTTTATGAATGTATTTACTGTATTCGGCTCATTGTCGGGAAAGAATACAACTTTAGGATTCACTATGTTCCACAGTACCATAACCGCAACAAAAACTCCGATAATACCCCAGAATAACCGGATGGGTCTTTTCCCCTTCAATGCCCATTTGAGAAGATTTTCGTATCCGCGCATCATTGCAGGTAAAGCTTGTGTCTGAAACCTCCGGAATACCTTGTATCCATACAGGTTGTGAAGCAGGTATGACAGAGCAACAAATACTATCAGATTGGCAATCCCGGTACGTCCAAGTAAATAAAAAGGTAATGCAACCAAAACAATCCACGCGGTGGTTTTAAATATCTTCTTCCGGGTAGTCAGATGCTCTTCTTCATCGCCATGTTTCATGAAATCAATGGCAAAAACAGGATTGAAAATATATGCCACGATCAATGAGGCAAACAGGGTGATTATAAGGGTCACCGGGATATATACCATAAAACTGCCCACTACACCCGGCCAGAATGCAAGCGGAACAAATGGTGCGAGTGTTGTCAGCGTTCCCGAGAGAATAGGCAGGAAAACTTCCCCTGCGGCATATTTTGCCGACAGGTTTATGGGCATCCTGGTTTTTCGGTAAATACGGTGTGTATTCTCTATAACAACGATCGCATCATCCACCACGATCCCAAGTGCAAAAATAAAAGCGAACATTACCAGCATGTTCATTGAAAACCCGATAACCGGCAGAAAAATATATGCTATTGCCATGGATAACGGGATGGAAAATGCTACAAAAATCGCATTCACCAGACCCATGAAGAACATCAGCACTATCGTGACAAAAAGAAAACCGAGTATTATGGTGTTGTTGAGTTCTTTCAGAGTATCGCGGGTATAATTTGACTGATCGCCTGTGATTTCAACATTAAGATTTGCCGGAAACGAAGTCCTTTTCATATCACTGATGACAGCATCAATTTTATCGGCAGCACTGAGAAGATTCTGGCCACTTTTCTTTATTACATTCAGTGTTATAACATTGTTCCCGTTGAAGCGTGCGAAATTTTCAGGTTCACGATGGCTGTCACGTACTGTGGCTATATCCCTGAGCTTTACAATGGCGCCACTTCCGGTAGTAAGAATGATATTACTGATCTCCTCAATATTTCGCGCTTCTCCGATCACGCTAATAGAGCGGCTCATTCCCTGCAGATCGATATTCCCGCCGGAGACAGTCATATTATTGAGATTAACCGCCTGATCGATATCGTAGAATGTAAGGCCTGCAGCCCTCATTTTATACATATCGATATTTATCTGGATCTCACGGTCGAGTGCCCCTCCGATCTCAACCCTGGTGATCTCACTGAGAGACTCAATCCTGTCCTGGAGTTCATCGGCATACTCCTTCAACCGATCCAGAGGAATATCCCCCGACAGGTTAATAAACTGAATAGGTATTTCTGACAGGTCAACCTCCATGACAGCCGGCTTATCGAACAGAGGATCGTTCGGCAGATCCGGCTTGGTCTTGTCAACGGCATCCGTTACCTGTTGCTTTGCATCGCGGATCTCTATCCCGGTGTTGAATTCAACTATGATTGATGAAAAATCCTGGACTGAACGTGATGTTATTTTTTTTACACCCTTTATTGATTTCAGATTCTTTTCCAGAGGTCGTGTTACAATGTTCTCCATATCGGAAGGGGAAGTTCCCGGATATATTGAGTTTACAACCACCATAGGAATAACAATCTCAGGGAATTGCTCCTTGGGCATTGAATAGTAACTTATCATGCCAAACACGGTGATCATAAATACCAGCACATAGATGCTGATTTTATTGTCGATAGCCCAGCTGGTAGCGAAAAACTCCCTGAACTTCTTTTCCTTTTCCATTGTATTTTATTTAATTGCTGCTTCCCAAAGGAGCGTTAACCGGTTTATCATATCTTACATATTCCCCATCTATCAGCTCCTGAAAACCAGCCGTTACAATTTTATCGTTAACTGCAAGACCACTCAGAATTTCAGCAACTCCATTATACGTGTTACCAATAATAACCGGCTGTTTGAAAGCACCGTCATGATCATCCTTTCTGCGTACTACATACACATAACTTCCATTTTTATCTTTCTGAACTACGTTCATGGGGACAAGAATTGAGTTCTCAGCATGATAATCGTTTATCTGAATGATAGCAACCATATTGGCTTTCATTCCCGGGAATATTTTTGAGATGCGACTTTCAATCATGAATGTCCGGTTTGACGGATCTATGTACCTGCTTACGAAATCAATTCTCGCTTCAACCTGTTTGTCAATATCGGGAAAGTAGATGATCGCTTTGTCCCCGGGCTGAACCCTTGCTGCATAGGCTTCTGATACCTCGCCACTTACCTTCATATTTCTGAATGCAACAACCCTGAATGCAGCAGAATGAGGATCGGGTGAAACAACACTTCCGGCCCTGATATTGCATTCCTCAACCGAACCATCGACCGGTGATTTGATTTTAAACTTTTCAAGCTGCTCATTCAGCGCTGATATCTGCTGTTCGAAAGATTCTTTGGAAGTTTTTGACTGCAGATACTGAACTTCACTGCCTATTTTCTGGTCCCACAGACGTTTCTGTTTTTCGTACATATCGGCAGCGAAATTATACTGGGTTTTCAGGCTCTCCATCTGTTTCTGAATCTGCTGATCGTCTATCTGGGCAAGTACCTGACCTTTTACAACATTCTGGCCAACATCAGCGTACCTGGCAGAAATTGCTCCGGGAACCTCCGCAAAAACACCAACATTCTGGTCTGCATCAAGTTTCCCCTGAACTCTGATAAAATGGTCAAAAACATCGGGTCTTACATCTGAAATTCCCACAAATCTGAATTTCCCTGCATCCAGCTTATCATCTCCCGCAAGAACCCCAGCCTTTTCAAGATCCCTGATCTTTCGCTCCAGAAGAGCCTGCTGTTTTTTCAGTTTTGCCAGTTCTGTCTGGCTGTTTCCTCCGCATGATATGATTATGAAAAGTATTAACGTACCTGATATAGCAAATTTGATGGTTTTCATACTTTGTCTTTTTTATACTGTTTATTAATCTACTTTACTGGTCAACTATTTAATTAATCCTTAATATCCTGTCAAGTTTTGCCTTCGCATTGAGTAATGACAACAGGGAATTATAATAGTTCGATTCGGCAGTCAAAAACTGGTTCTGGATCTGAGAAAGCTCAAAGCTTGATGATACTCCTTCGCGGTATTTGATAATCGTCCTGTCATAGACTTTTTTGCTCAGGGCCATACTTTCACGGTTTACAGTATAGTTGCTGTAAGCCGACTGGTAATCGGTCCTTGCTGTTTCGAATTCCATGATCAAACCCTGTTCAGTGTCCTGTTTATTTAACCTGATCTTTTCAAGATCTAATCTGGCCTGACTGATTTTCGCGGAACGCATACCGCTTGAAAGGATCGGGAGGTGCAGGTTAGCACCAATCACATCCTTAACTGCAAAATTGAAGGAGGGTTGATTTGTCTGCTCCTGGTGACGGTAAAATGCCGATACAGAAGGTAAAAAAGTCGATTTTTCGAGCTTCAGCATCAGTTCCGACAGATTTTCCTGGATACCTGCCAGCTGATAGTCCACACTATTATCTATCCTGAACTCGGGTGAAGAAAGATACCTGAGATTACCCTGTTCGATGATCCCTTCAAGATTATCAGTAAGCTCTACAGGCTTCTCAAATGAGACACCAAGCAGATATTTAAATAGTTTTAATGAAGTTTCCCTCCGCGACCCGATGGTAGTGAGAAGAGTGGTAATATTCGACCTGTTTATATTGACCTGGTCAACATCAGTCTCTTCATTCAATCCCTGCTGATTCATCCTGACCATTTCGTTGTAAGTCTGGTCGAGTGATTTCTGAGTTTCCTTTAAAACTCTTATATTTTCCTGAAGCACCAGGAGAAGGTAATAAGCTCCGGCAACCAGCTCCTTTGTCTGGTCTTCGGTTTTAACAAGAGCTTTTTCTGAAACCTGTTTCACAACCTTTGCGGCCTTAAGTCCGACAAAATATTGTCCGTTAAAGATGAGCTGAGAAAGTGTGAAATCGATAGTGGTATTGTCGGGTACACCAAGGGGTATTGGAGGAGAATCCTTAAAGGCGTCTTCAATGTCTGCCTTTGTAACCGGACCATCGGGCAAAGCGTCAATGTCCAGATAAGGCCCGAAACTTATTTCAGGCACTACAAACTGATGCAGGTAGTTGGCATCCACGTTAATCTGTGGAAGACCCAGTGCCAGGTTCTCCCAGATCTTTTTCCCCGCAAAATCGATATTTATCTTTGACGATTGAACAGTCCTGTTATTCTGTTGTGCATATGTCTGAGCTTCAGAAATTGACAATCTAAGTGTTCCATTACTTACCTGACCTGTTCCGTGACAGGTTATTCCTGTCATAAAAAAAAAGAGCAGAAGTTTTTTCATCCTACCCATACCTGATCCTGTTTTTAGAGTCATTGTTTTATTCTCATAAGTTCCTCAGGATTAACAACGATGTAAAAAAATTGTTCCGGAAGGTTCTAAATAATTTTATAACCACTTGATTAACTGGTATTTTTAGTAGAATGAGGAACGAAGAACAAACGAATTTTGAATACAGGGTTTCAGTGGGTTTTGCTACCCGAAAGGATGTTCTTTGCTGAAATCAGGGTTGTAATTTCTGAAGCTTTCCATATCCTGGATCCAGCCATTCCGGAATCCAAGTTCCTCCATCGTTTTAACTACACTCTCGTATTCCCTGCTGTATAACGACCTGTCCAATTGCGGATGATCCTTTACAAACGGAGTGGGATGATATTGTGACATCAGGGATATGCTGACACCGGTTGATAAATCCTCTGCAATACTCTTCAGAACTTTTATACTCACATCAACATGACCGGGAAGAACAAGATGACGGATCAGCATTCCCTTTTCCGCCCTGCCTGCCTGGTCCAGAGAAAGTACCGATCCCTTCTGAAAGTACATTCTCTTCAGTGCTTTCAATGCAATATCAGAGTAATCGGAAGCATCAGAATATTCTTTTGAAATTAAGGAATTTGCATATTTGTAATCGGGAAGCCAGACATCGATCAATCCCTCAAAACTGTCTATCACTTCAGCCTTATCATAACTGTTTGTATTATACACTGTTATGGGATTAAAGCCTCTGTCATTCAGCCCCCTGATGATTGCTTTAACCTGCGGAACAACGTGAGATGGCGAGACAAAACCTATCATCCTGATCCTGTCTGAAAGTATATTTTCAATTGTATCGAGTGTTTCTTCGAGGGTTGCCGGGCTCCTGAAAAATTTCGTCCCTGGTCTGCTAATGTCATGGTTCTGGCAATAAATACACCGGAGATTGCAGCCTGCAAAGAAAATATTACATATACCGTCAGGCCCGCTTATTGCCGGTTCCTCTCCCCTGTGAATGCAGATAGATGCGATATTCATACCGGCATCCATTCCACAGTAACCGGTCCCACCCTCAAACCTGTTCACCCCGCATTCGCGCGGACAGAGGGTGCAATATGAAAGCAGTTTCATCTCTTCATTATTGTACATATCATATTTTTTCACCATCCTGATCCCGGCAAGTACAGACAAAGGTATAAAAGTTTCCGCCCTCATTATTTGCATAATCCGCAAACATTATTTATCTTTGCAAACGAATTGAGGGAGATTTTTTGCCTAGGGGACCAGAGTCCCCTATTTTGTTATCAGTTTCAGAGCATGACAGACGGGAATAAAATAGAAATCCTTGTTAATGAGTTCATTGAGGGAACAGGGATCTTTCTTGTCGCTGTCAAAGTCAGCACTTCGAACAGGATCACCATACTTGCTGACACCATGAAAGGAATAACAATAGACGAATGTGTTGCAATTCACAGGCATCTTGAAAAGAACCTTGACCGCAACAATGAGGATTTTGAGCTGCAGGTATCCTCCCCGGGCCTCGATATGCCTTTCGGTGTAATCGAACAGTATTATAAAAATGAAGGCCGGAGAGTTGAGGTGGTTGATAATAAAGGCGGCAGGGTTACAGGAAAAATCAGAAATGTAACCAGCGGTGGATTTGAACTTGAGACCGAGGTTAAGGTAAAGGGAAAAACCAGTGAAATAAAAGAGATCTCCTTTAATTTTGACCAGGTGAAATCGACAAAAGTAATTTTAACAATTAATTAATTATAAGAGGCTTACACGAGATGGAAAATGTTAATTTGATAGACACCTTTTCTGAATTCAAAGAGCTGAAAAATATCGACCGTCCAACAATGATGAGCGTTCTTGAGGATGTATTCAGAGGCATGCTTGCCAAAAAATACGGATCGGCCGACAATTTTGATATTATAGTGAACATAGATAAAGGTGACTTTGAAATATGGAGGAACAGGGTGGTTGTCAACGACGAAGAGCTTACCGACCCGATTACACAAATCCCGCTTTCCAGGGCCAAGGAGATCGATGAAGATTATGAAGTTGGCGAAGAGGTTTCGGATGAAGTAAAATTTCTCGATTTCGGAAGACGGGCTATATTGTCTTTACGCCAGAATCTTACTGCCCGCATTCTCGACCTGGAAAAGAACAATATATACATGAAATACAAAGACCGGATAGGTGAGATAGTTACCGGTGAGGTGTACCAGGTGTGGAAGCGGGAAATTCTTGTTCTTGATGATGACGGCAATGAGCTTATCCTGCCAAAAAGCGAACAGATCCCATCCGACCATTTCCGCAAGGGCGATTCAATAAGAGCAGTGGTTATCAAAGTTGAAATGAGGAACAATACCCCGTTCATAATTCTCAGCCGTACATCACCAGTCTTCCTTGAGCGGCTCTTCGAGCTCGAAGTCCCCGAAATATTTGACGGATTAATAACCATCAAAAAGATTGTAAGGGTTCCCGGCGAACGGGCTAAAGTTGCTGTCGAATCGTATGATGAAAGGATTGATCCCGTCGGAGCATGCGTCGGGATGAAAGGATCAAGGATACACGGTATTGTAAGGGAACTCAGGAACGAAAACATTGATGTTATCAATTTCACTGCAAATAATCAGCTCTTCATTCAAAGGGCGCTGAGTCCTGCCAAGATCACCACAATTAAGCTGGTTGAAGAAACAAAAAGAGCCGAGATATATCTTAAGCCAAGTGAGGTGTCGCTGGCTATAGGAAAAGGAGGTCTTAATATAAAGCTGGCCAGCCAGCTTACGGGTTATGAGATAGATGTATACAGAGAACCGGGAGGCGAGGATGAAGAAGATGTCAATCTTGAAGAATTCAAGGATGAAATTGAAGAATGGATCATCGATGAACTTAAAGCCATTGGTTGTGATACAGCCAGAAGCGTACTGAATCTCTCCATCAGTGACCTTGTAAAAAGAACTGATCTGGAAGAAGAAACTGTAAAGGAAGTTGTGAACATACTGAGAGCTGAGTTTGAACAGTAACAAAATACCTTGATAAAGGTTTAATTTTGAATTTATTATAAAGCCAGGTGATATATATGACAGAGGATGTAAAGGCAACGAGATTAAGTAAAGCAGCCCGCGAGTTCAATGTGGGGATATCCACTATTGTGGAGTTCCTGCATAAGAAAGGGTTTGACCTTGATCCCAATCCTAATACAAAGCTGCCTCACGAAGCATACCTTTTACTTGTGAAGGAGTACAGCACTGATATCAGTGCCAAAAAAGAGTCCGAAAAGCTTATACTCAGAGACCTGCACAGGAAAAAAGAGTCTGTCTCCATTGATGACTTTTCTGCCAAAGCCCAGCCTGAAGAGGCTGAAAGGGAGGAAGAAATACTTATTAAAGAATCGTCCGGACTTAAACAGATTATTGACATAAAACCTGAGACCAAGAAGCCGGATATCAAGCTTGTCGGCAAAATTGACCTGGAAAAAACAATAAAACCAAAGCCTGAAAAACCGGTTCCTCCAAAGGAAGAACCTTCTAAAAAGCGCCCAAAGGCAGAGCCTGAACCAGAGAAGGCAGTTGTCCCCGGTGATGATGAAAAAAACAAGGCAGATATTGATATTCGAATTGTAGGTAAAATCGACCTTGAAACTATAACAAAAGAGGCCAAACCTCCTGTAAAAGAGAAACCGAAGGAAAAGAAAAAGGAAAAAGAAAAAGAGAAAGAGAAACCCAAAGAGACCGTTCAATCCGAAGAAAAACCAGCCAAAGATATAAAAGTCCCTGAGCCGGAAAAGGAACCGGTCGCCCAGCTGATTGAAGATGATGCTGCCTACGAAGCTTTGGATGATACCGTTCTTGAACAGGAAGAGATTGTTGAACTCTACAGACCTGATATTAAAAAACTTTCAGGACCGACCGTTGTCGGGAGGATAGACCTTCCTGTAGAGGAAAAAAAGAAATCTGCTCCATACCAGCCGGTTAAAGTTGACGGTGAATCTGACTTCAGGAGAAAGAAAAGAAGGAAAAGGATAACCAAGGAGAAGGAGCAGGTTCCGGTTTCCAAACCTGATCTTTCGGAAAAGAAAGATAAACCGGGCAAGAAGTTACTTAAGAAAAGACCTGTCAGGGTTGAGGTTGATGAGGAAGAGGTTCAGAAACAGATCAAGGAAACACTTGCCAGACTCACAACCAAAGGTAAATCAAAAGGTTCCAGGTACCGAAGGGAGAAAAGGGAAGCAATAAGCCAGAAGCACAGGGAGGTTGAAGATAAGATCGAACAGGATAAGAATATCCTGAAGGTCACTGAATTTGTCTCGGTGAATGAACTTGCTATTATGATGAATATTCCGGTTACTGATATTATTTCGACCTGTATGAACCTGGGTTTATTTGTATCAATTAACCAGAGACTTGATGCTGAAACGATGGCTCTTCTTGCAGATGAGTTCGGATTCAGGGTGGAATTTGTAAGTGCCGAACTGCAGGAAGCAGTTAAAGAGGAGGTAGATGAGGAGGAAGATCTCAAACCGAGACCTCCGATAGTCACTGTGATGGGTCATGTGGACCACGGAAAGACAAAGCTTCTCGACTACATCCGCAGAACCAACGTGATTGCAGGCGAAGCGGGCGGCATAACACAACATATCGGTGCTTACGCTGTTCAGCTTGATGACGGACGTAAGATAACATTCCTGGATACTCCCGGTCACGAGGCATTTACTGCAATGCGTGCCCGCGGTGCACAGATTACCGATTTAGCAATCATTGTAGTGGCTGCCGACGACGGAGTCATGCCCCAGACCGTTGAAGCAATAAACCATGCATCCGCTGCAGGTGTGCCTATAGTCTTTGCCATTAATAAAATTGACAAACCGACATCAAATCCTGACAAGATCAAAGAAGCTCTTGCAGGCATGAATTACCTTGTTGAAGACTGGGGAGGGAAATACCAGTCACAGGAGATCTCGGCTAAAACCGGACTGAATATTCAGCCGCTTCTGGATAAGGTCCTCCTCGAAGCCGAAATGCTTGACCTGAAGGCCAATCCCGAAAAACCGGCTTTAGGTACTGTTGTTGAATCATCTCTCGACAAAGGGAGAGGCTTTACCGCAACAGTTCTGGTAAAAGCAGGAACCCTCCGGGTAGGAGATATCATGCTTGCCGGCAGCTGTTTTGGGCACATCAAGGCCATGTATAATGAAAGAGGCAATAAGATTGATGAGGTAGGACCCGCAACTCCGGCTCTGATCCTTGGATTGAACGGAGCTCCGCAGGCGGGTGATAAGTTCAATATTATGGAAAGTGACAGGGAGGCCAAGGATATAGCAACAAAGAGAGCTCAGCTGCAGAGAGAACAGGGTCTGAGGACACAGAAACATATTACTCTTGATGAAATCGGCCGTAGAATTGCTATTGGAAACTTCCAGGAGCTTAACATTATTGTCAAGGGCGATGTCGACGGATCAGTTGAAGCCCTCAGTGATTCCCTCATAAAGCTCTCAACACCCGAGATACAGCTGAATATCATTCATAAGGCAGTCGGGCAGATCTCAGAATCCGATGTACTTCTTGCGGCTGCTTCCAATGCAATTATTGTCGGATTCCAGGTTAGACCCTCAATGAGTGCCCGGAAGCTTGCAGAAAAAGAAGAGATTGATATCCGCTTATACTCGATTATCTATAATGCCATTGAAGAGGTAAGATCGGCTATGGAAGGCATGCTTTCGCCCGAGGTGAAGGAAGAGATCGTTGCAACCCTCGAGATCCGTGAGATCTTTAAAGTCACTAAGGTTGGAACAGTTGCCGGATGCTATGTGAAAGAAGGAAAAATAACCAGGAACACCCTGGTTCGTATTATACGTGATGGTATAGTAATATATTCCGGCGAGCTTGGATCGCTCAAGCGGTTCAAGGACGATGTAAAAGAGGTGGTTGGCGGATATGAATGCGGCCTTAATATTCAGAATTTCAACGACATCAAAGTCGGTGATATTATAGAAGGTTACCAGGAAATAGAGGTAAAAAAGACTTTATAAAAGACCCTTGTACTTCTCCGCCGGCAAAAGCTGTCCGGCTTCTGACTTGTCAATGATACTGATTTTGATCATCCAGCCTTTGCCATAAGGATCTTTATTTATCACATCCGGCGATTCTTCAAGCGCAGGATTGACTTCGAGGACCTCGCCCCCCACAGGCATAAACAGGTCGGATACAGTTTTTACCGCTTCGATGGTTCCGAAAACTTCCTCTTTCTTAAGGGTTTCACCAACTGTTTCGATCTCTACAAAGACTACATCGCCCAGTTCACCCTGTGCAAAATCGGTGATACCTACATAACCGGTTTCACCTTCAATGCGAAGCCATTCATGGTCTTTTGTATACAATAAGTTTTCGGGAATATTCATATCGGAGATTTTTAAGAGTTAGATTTGTTTCAAATGTCATCACCTGTCAAAAATAAGATATTTTTTCCTATCACAAATTGATAAAAGAGAGTTTTTGAAGTCAATCCTACTGGTTTTACTGGACAAGAGTGAATTTAAGGCTGAATCCGAAATTAGTATTTGATGTCGGAAAAGTGCTGGCTACGAAAGGATTATTCATAGTGTGATCGGCAAAGACCTGAAGGTTGAATCTGTCACTCAGAACATAATCGGCGCTGAGGCCTGCGGTAAAAACTTTTTGCCCGACAACCGGCTGGTTAACGTCTTCAACAAGCTTTCTGGCAAGCGTCTTGTTATCCCTTATTGACAGGTCAAAGCGGAGATTCAGATCACTTTTGAGAGACTTCTGACCACCGCCCGTTTTGAGGATTATCTGAACATCGTCAAACCTGTATCCGGCGCCAAAAATAAGTTCATTGATACGGGCGTCGGCTATCTGGTTGCTTGTCAGGTTAAGGGATACTGTGCGTGATTTTCTCCACTCAAACCTTGTGGTGAGACTGTTCTTCCAGTTCATGTCAACATTTATCAATGGGCTGAATTGCTCATTCAGTGTTACAACATTGATCTCAAATTGTTGAATATAGTTGTTCTGCAGGTCACGGATGTTGTTGATTCCATTATCATCAGTCAGATAGCTGAGGTTTGATGTGTAAGTTCCGATCTGGTAGGTGCTCCTGTACTGGTGCGAAATATTTATTGACCTGAATGCTTTCTGGACGAACTCAAATTTTGACAGGCCGTCAAAGGTAATCCTCCAGTTGGGCATCATTCTGAGCGCAGACGGAAATGTTTCGAGCGGTACCTTACTTACGCTTGTTTTAGTATAAGCAGCAATGAATGCCGGTACCATGACTTCCCTGGATGTTCTGCCATACCCGCTCTTAAAGGGACCTGGTACCGGTTCTCCTGTTACCGGATCAATATCCGGATCATAGCCCGGATCAATCCTGTTCCTTTCCCCAGCCCTCCGTTCAGATATTACTATAAGGTTCTCCTTGAATTTTTCAAAAGTGGGAGAGATATAATCATTTTCCTTTGTGATCTTTTCAAAAGCTGTTCCCCACGAAATAACTGATATTGAAAAACTTCCGCTAACCACTTTGTTTCGTGTGCTGTCGGGGAAATTACCAAAGCCATCAGCTATGTAATAGGAGCTGGCTCCTTCAAGGAACCGTCTGTCAGCATTGACATCGATCCTCATTCCCGGGAATGGTTCAATCTGTGCGCGGGCAGACAGGTCAAATCTATTATTGAAAGTTGCCGGAGTATTAAGCAGTGTATCTTTTGACAGCCATCCGTTTGTAACTGCCTTGTCGAAAAAGCTTTTATCGCTGTACCCCAGAATAAACGGCCACCCTGGTGCAAGAGCGTCGTCGTAAACCTGCATACCAAGGTATTTTGTCCCGGGCATATACCCCGGGAGGAACTGACCCTGTGATGAAGTAAGAGTCAGGCTTACACTTCTTATGCCCATCAATGCCCTGATAAGATATTCCCCGGTTATGATCAGCGGATTACGTTTTACCGGCACTTTTCCCTCTATTTCCACTTTCGCACCGTCTACACGTTCTGTAGTTGTAAAATTTATCCTGTTCTCATTAACCACATCTGCTTTTCCCTTAACCTCTACACCTTCCTTGTTTGTCACTTTTATCTTAACGTCTGATGTCCGAAGGTTATGCATAATACCCCTGACAGCATCAGGTCTGAAACTAATATTGCTTCTTGACCATGTTACTGTTTTGTAATCGCGTTTCATCCTCTGGGCTGCATCAGGTCTTGTATTGTTCTCTATCTGCTTCAGGAATTTTGATTTGCCATAAAGTGTTGTAAGCGTAGCCATCGCAGTGAGTGTGAGCTCATTATGATTCTTAATCGAATTCCCGATATTGATATTCATACTGTCGGGATAGATCGGGCCTGCCAGCCAGGTATAATCGGATCCGTAACGTGCATTTGCATTGACCCATGATAATAATGGAAGCTTGTTCACAGGCAGGGACCAGGTAACATTTACGAAATGGTTATAGTTTGTGGTTCTTCCGAAGTTTTTAAGATTGGTTATCACGGAATCGCGCCAGTTGTCATACTGTGTGCTGTATCTTCTTCTGTCAACTCCTCCCGCAGGTTCATCGATCCTTGCAAGATTGTTTGCTGTAAAATCCACTTTCAGCTGCCGTGTGATATCATACTTGAAATCAAACATCCGGTTCCATTCAAAATCCTTTTTAAATGTTGGTGTGATCCTGAGATACGGATTATTTATATTTCTGGTCTTCACTTCATTGTAATAACGGTTCAGGTCGGTCCTGAATGCAATGCTTCTTGGGAAGACATAGAAATTGAAATCCTTAATCAGTCTGAAAACCGGAGCATTTAGGAATTTCACATTTTTAAATGGCGCCACATTGGCTGGTTGTGCCTCATAGTTATAGTTCAGCCCGCCACGGTAATTCTTTTCAACATCGATCTCGGTCTTTGTGTTGCTCCTGTAAACTTCGTTATAGGTGTAGTTTACGCTGAGGTTTGCCAGGTTCCATGGACGGGGTTTCTCTCCCGTTCTCGTCACCCCGGCGTTGCTTACGGCTATTGTCTTCCTTTGCGCAAAATCTTCCGCTATAGACTTTATTGAGTCGCGGGCAAAACTGTCGCTTGCGTTGATGAGGGCATCATCAAGGAATATGTCGGGGTCGAGGGGATTATACTGTGGCCTGATCCTGGTTTCCGAAAATCCCACATAAACTGGAAGTCTGACACCAGCCTTTTCAGGGAAAAATTTACCAAGTTCGAGGGTGGATGAGAGATCGTATTTTATTATCTGCTCCTTGCTTCGTTCATTGACTTTCTTTTCGATGCTTCCCCACCCTGGTGTGCTTGTCTGGCCGACCATATCCACAGTTCCGAAATCAGCAAGGCGTGCCTGCAGGTGAGCATTGGCTGCCCAACCGCCGTTTTCAATGAAATCACTGAGTCTCAACTCATTGACCCACACTTCTCCCCATTTGGGATTTCCGTCATCCCTTGCAGGATTTCTGGTTTTTATAGGATTCCTCACCCCCACCATTATAACCTTAACATTACTGAGGTTAGGATTACCGGAAACAGAAATCCTGTGACCTTGATTTACATATACAAAAACATCAGATACAGCCAGCGATGATCCTGGATCCAGCATCCTTTTATTACGTTCCTGCTTGGCTTCCTGGAACAGGGACAGATCGATGTTGAAGCTGTTGGCTTCGGGCCATACGATGGCTCTCGATTCGTCCTCTTTATTGCTATAGCGTCCCGGAGGAGTCAGCTTAAGCGGAATCTCATATTCGTAGAAATTGCTTTTATAGTCGGAACCTATTCTTATGAATGCCGTCAGTTCATCATCGGCAAGAGGCTGGCCTATCATTGCTTCGGCATGGACTTCCATCCGCAGCTGACGATACTGTCTGATGTCGAGGTTCAGGTTCCTGAAGGCAGCCCGTGCATCGCCATCTTCAAGATTCTGAACCCTCAGTACCATCGATTGCTCATTAAGCTGCCTCAGTTGTGGATTCGAAGGATCAGTTATTCGCGTGAAGCCGGGAGGAAGCACATAATTTACAGGTTCCTTACCTGAATTCTCCTCAATGCTTACCGAACTTATCTCAAAAGTTCCGTCGGTTGCTTCAGGGATTGTCACTCTCTCGCCTCCCTCCATGAATGAGATGTTGTATTTTCTCCATTCCGCCCTTACAAGGTCGAGATCAGCAAAACGCATTATCACAGGTTCATTAAATCCACGCATATACATTCTCAGGAAACGGATTGACTTGAAATCATTTATGGAACCAACGATCCTCTGGTAATCGGTTATCGGGATCTTAAACTGGTACCACGTCACTTTTGATTTATTTCCGTTTGCCAGGGTGGCTTCATACTCTATTTCGTCAACAACAAAATTTGACCCTACTTTGATATCCTCAGGTCTCAGGCTTACCCTGTACTGATAATAACTTTCCGTTTCACTCAGGGTATTATCGCGATTTATATCTTCCATATCCGGCAGCGTTGAACCGGAAGTAGGGTAAGATTCCGGTGACATTTCCGATGTCGGGGAGTTGCCATCCTGTCCGTTGTACTTCTTGTATCTCTCCAATATCCCCAGTTCCTGTAAGTCAAAATCAGATCCCCTGAAATAATGAAAATCGTCCCCGGATGGATCCTTTAATATCTCCTCATATGTTTCAGGGGTTGCGATTACCTGGGATTTCTGAAGGTACTCCTCAAAAAAAGTCTGCTCGTCCTCGTTTCTCAAACCATCGAATCCTACGTCCTGGTATAGTCTCGATTCAGGTGCATTGTCGAATGCATGGACAACAGCCTGAACTGTCGGGACCCTTCCCCATGATGTAGTATCTATATTGTCAGGGACCGGCGATCCCGGTAATCCGTTTTCAAAGCTTTTTCTTGAGTCACGGAGAATATCTTCTGAAATATTGCCCATGTTTATATAAAGATCTCCACCTGTATGTGCCGGATTCTCGACAAACGGATCCATAAGCCAGAATTTAATATACTGGATGTTTGCCGTTTCAAAATCGCTTGTAAGGACCTCCCTCATGATACCTCCCCATCTCGATTCCGGGTTGTTGAGCTTTCCATCGGAATTCATACCTCCTGAATAGAGCCCGGGATCAGTGTCATAGTTATATGGGCCTTTTTCGTCAGGATAGAATCCCACATTGAGGACTGTAATGTTTGTTGGTATCCCGCTTGGGCTTTCACGATACGGGAAAATCTCATTTTCATAGATCTCTCTCACAAAATGGCTTGACTGCAAATCGGGATTCTGCCTTATATGCTCAGGTGTTGAAGATCCATTACGCAGCAGGAGCGGATCTATAACATACCAGGCTATTTTAGCCCTGTTAAAGCCGCTTGCCGGATTGTCATTAAACCTGGCTTCAGGAAAAACCAGGTCCTGTCCTTGTGGTATGCTTGCGATAGTCCAGGCATTGAACGACTTGAGGTCAAGCGGTATCTCACTGGCTTCAAAATCGTCAATATACGAATTGCCTGCACTCGAGATCGCTCTTGAATGGCCCGGGATCAGGTGGGCAAATTCACCGAAAAATGAGAGCGATGACGGAGTTTTGGTTTCCAGAAATGGGATTTTGTCAATTATGTTGGTCAGGACCTGGGATTGCGTTTTATAAGAGGTATTCAGACCCCAAATGGTGTTGGAGATAGGTTCTTCGCCAAAATTAACCTTCTGTGTATAAGGTCTTTCCGTGAGGCGCAGAATGGTACCTCCCATATTAAAATTATCTGAAAAACGATAGTCAAGATGTGTTCCTACAAGTGTCTTTGTCTGAAAACCAAAAAACTGGTTGCTTTCGAGCGAAACCTGTATGGGAGTTTGCGATTCAATCAGGGCTGAGTTGATTATTCTTACTGATCCCATATTGTAATCAACCGTATAATCGGTGTTTTCATTCAATACCACACCACCTGCAGTTACTTTGACAGATCCTCTTGGGATATTGGAAGCATTCAGTCTTATTTCAGAACCTGATTCAGATTTGTATTGCCCGGTAAGTACGAACTTGTTTTTCTCAGCCATCTGACGTGCCACGGTCTGTGTCGAATCGTAGAGTTCCTGGAATACATACTTAGCAGCCAGGCTGGCATTGTTTATTTTATTACTGAGATGGCTCCCGAACGGTTCAAGTACAGGAAAAACTATTTTACCCCTTTCGACCATAACGGTTACTCCCGGAATGAAATCGAAGTACCCGTCCGGTTCCCTGTCCAACTGCGAATTCAGGTTATCAAGTCCCATGACCTGAAGAAGGACCATGTCCTGCAGTTTTCCCTCCGGAAGATAATTGATTGAATTGCCGGTATTGTCATCCTGGTAAAGAATATTCAGTTCGAATTCGCTTGTTTCAAGTCTTCCGGACCCAAGGGAGTAGACATTCTTCATCATCAGGTCCCATGTAGGGATCCTGGGAGTAAGTGTTGTACCTTTAAGCAATTTCAGTATCAGTGTCTGTGGTGCAACAATCCCGTCAGTTGAAAATTCACCTACTTTATAGACCTTTCCATTCAAGGTATATTCATATGCTACAGCCAGTACTTCATCAGTATTCAGCGCAGTGTTGAGGGAAACATATCCGAGCTGCCTGTTTATCGCATATTCCCTCTCATTTAGCTTGCGGGCATTTTCTATCTTTTCATAATCACGGCCGATCTGGAATCCCGGGTAAAGCGGATCAAACACATTTGTCACCTGATCCACGTCCCTGACCCCTGTATATGCCGAGTTGAGCTGATCATAGAGCATATTTGCACCATTATCAGGAAATACTGCAACTCCCGGCGATTCCTGAAACTCCGGAACATTATTAAATATATGATTTCTGTTTTCGGCAAGGTCCATGAATGCAACTATATTCCTGTTGCTTCCCTCTTCAAAACGGCTCGTCTTATTTGTAACCCAGACTTCGATACGTTCAATATTTACACCTGAACTCACAATGGGCATATTCTTCAGGGCATCATCATAGATATCTCTGAAAAACTGGGCCAGGAAGAAATGTCTGTTAGCTTCGTAATCATCCGCATAGATCTCATACTGAGTCTGCTGCGCACCGCCTTCCACCTGTATCACCGACGATTCTCCCTTTTGCTGTGAAAGTACTGTGGTCATTGTCAGCTTGCCGAACTGCATTTCGGTCTTAAGTCCGAAAAGACTGTAACTGCCTGTGATAAGGGTCCCTGTAAGAGGAAGTGTAACATCACCTGCTTCAACTTTTTTCAGGATCTCATCCTCCTTACCTGAGTACTGGAGCTTTGTCCTGTTCTCAAATTCAAACATGGCATCAGTGTTGTAATTGACGCCAAGTTCCATTTTGTCACCAATTGTTCCGGTAACATTCATCTGTATCTTCTCCTTAAAGTCGAAGGTCGGAATAGTTCTGAGCTTCTCCGAAAGTGTCGGATTCTGAGTCCGGGATATATTGATCCCGAAGATCAGCTCTGCGGATCCCTGTGGAATAATATTTATAGTATTACTTCCGAATATTTTATCAAAAGCCTCTCCTCCTATTTCAATCTGTGGAATAAGTGTAGATCTGAAACCTGCCTGGTCGCCTGATATTCTCGACTGCCAGTAATCACGCATAGCTCTTCCGAATTCATATTTCCTGAACTCCTCAGGGCTCATATGAACCGGGGTACGATAGTCAAATGCACCTACTTTCTGGTAGAGTATATATTCGTTCTTTACAGGATCGTAGATGACATTTGATTTAATATTCGAGGGATTATCAAGGAAAAGTGGAGATTTTTCCCTGTTTTCCCAGGGAATACCCGAAACATCCTGCAGTTTTAAGACAGAGCGCGGGGTTGTATCCTGATTTGCTGTGGATCGAGTCGGAACCTGTCCGGCTGCTTTCCTTAAATTACAGGTAAGGAAAGTAAGCAGAACAAGGCAAAAACATACCAGAAGATTTCTATATGATTTCCCTGATCCCAATCCGGTGTATATTCTGTACTACAAATTCTTCAGCGCTCTCTTGATTATTTCCTCGACGGTGAGGTTCTTTTCTTCCCTCACTATCCTGTCAAGTGTTTTTAAGACAGCGCTTCTGGCAAACCCAAGCATAACTAAAGCAGATAACGCTTCT
>CAZKMH010000011.1:0-2140 GCA_964553395.1 uncultured Rikenellaceae bacterium
TTAAGTCGGTGGGTATTTCAGTGCCGGGCATCAGCCATTCGGATTCAGGCACTGTATGGGCTCCTAATATTCCCGGATGGGATGATTATCCTCTCCTCGCTGAAGTAAAAGCAGTGTGTGGCAGGATACCTGTCACTATCGACAGTGACAGGGCGTGTTATATAATGGGGGAGGTCTGGCAGGGTAATGCCCGGGAGTGCAGGAATGCAATATTCCTGTCAGTGGGGACGGGGATCGGAGCCGGAATACTGATTGACGGAGAAGTTCTGCGCGGGAATCATGATATAGCTGGTGCGATAGGCTGGATGGCGCTAAGCAGGCCATTCAGGGATGAATATGTAAACTGTGGTTGTTTTGAGCACTATGCATCCGGAGAAGGAATAGCAAAAACCATCAGGGCATTTCTGAATGAGGATATTACTTATTCCGGAGACCTTAGAAAAATACCAGTTGAGAAGATAACTTCACATGAGGTTTTTTCTGCATTTGAGCAAGGTGATCATCTTGCTGCAACGGTTATCAGGCAATGTGTAGAATTCTGGGGGATGGCAGTGGCGAATCTGGTAAGCCTGTTCAATCCGGAAAAGATAATTCTTGGAGGGGGTGTTTTCGGTCCCGCGATTAATCTGATACCAGCGATAAGAAAAGAAGCTTTAAGATGGGCTCAGCCGGTAAGCATCAGTCAGGTAAGTATCGAAGCTTCAGCCCTGGCCGGGGATGCAGGGATCTATGGTGCAGGATTTTTGGCACTAAAAAATTGCCAGGATTAAATAACAACAGATGAATAAGATTTACAGCCGGCAGTTGATATTCTGGGCATCCTGTACCGGAATGCTTCTTTTCGGGATATCAGTTACCATCCTCGGATCAGTTGTCCCTGATCTCAGAGAAAAGCTGAACCTCGACGAAATATCTGTCGGGACTTTATTTTCTATATTGCCGCTTGGAGTGCTCGCAGGAACGTTATTGTTCGGACCGGTTGCTGATAAATACGGATACAGGTCAATGATGACTCTATCCTGCATATTACTATTTATAGGATTCGAAGGAGTCGCATACACGGGTCAACCGGGAATACTGAGAATATTTATCCTTCTGTTCGGTGTGGGCGGAGGAGCTGTAAATGGTGCCACTAATGCCCTGGTTTCTGATACCAGTAATACTGACAAGGGAGCCAATTTAAGCCTGCTTGGAGTCTTTTTCGGCATAGGCGCTCTTGGGATGCCCCTGATCCTGGGGATACTCAGGAACGTGTTCAGCTTTGAGGGAATTGTTTCTGCTGCAGGTATATTTGCATTTCTGGCAGGTATTTTTTTCCTTCTAATAAGTTACCCTCCACCAAAACGGGCACAGGGTATTCCGTTCAGGGAGATATTGTCCCTTTTCAGGGATAGAATTTTAATTCTGATTGGATTCTTCCTTTTCATTCAGAGCAGTTTCGAAGGGATTTTCAATAACTGGACGACGTCATGGCTTTCAGATCATCTTTCTGTTCCCCAGGGGAAAGCACTCTTTGCCCTCTCTTCATTTGTTGCAGGGATGATAATAATGCGGCTGTTGATCGGAAGCATCCTCAGGTCTGTTCCTGTAAGAAAAATAATGATCGTTTCCTTTGTATTGATCCTGGCAGGTTTGTTGTTATTAAAAACAGCCGGTTCTTTAATGATTGCAATTCCGGGGTTTGTACTTCTGGGTGCAGGATTGGCTGCCGGATTCCCGGTAATGCTTGGAATTACAGGCGAAAGATTCAGTGAGCTTTCAGGAACAGCATTCAGTTTTGTATTATCCATTTCTCTTATCGGGAATACGCTGGTCAATTACCTCATGGGCGTGATCGCGAAAAATTTTGGGATCGATCACCTGATCACCGTCGCTTTTTTCGAAATGTTGATATTATTTACATTATGTTTTATAATATTGAAAAGAACAAAAATAATGTAATTAAATGAAGGCCGAAGACCGGAGTCCGAAGACCGGAGTCCGAAGACCGAAGGCCGAAGACCGGAGTCCGAAGACCGGAGTCCGAAGTTTTAACTTCCGACTTCCGACTTCCGACTCCCGACTCCCGACTCCCGACTTCCGACTTCCGACTTAACAAATATAAATAACTGAACACTTTAAACCGAATTTTATGTTAGCA
>CAZKMH010000011.1:2150-22572 GCA_964553395.1 uncultured Rikenellaceae bacterium
AAAACAATGGCTTGAAAATGCGAGGCAGATAATGACACGCATTGAAGAGACACAAATGCCGAATATCGGCAAAGCGGCTGAACTAATGGCAGATACGATTGAGGCTGAACGGTGGGTTCATACTTTCGGATGCGGCCACGCAACACTGCCTGTGGAAGAAATGTACCCCAGGATCGGCGGATTCGTGGGATTTCATCCGATGATCGAACTGCCACTCACATTCTTTACCCGGATCACAGGCGAAATGGGAGTACGTCAGTTTGTATTTCTTGAACGTGTTGAAGGATACGGTAAGGAAATAATGAAAGGCTATGATTTTGACAAACGTGATATTATGTGGCTCTTTTCCCACTCCGGTATCAACAATGTGAACATTGACGTAGCGCTTGCGGCAAGAGAGAAAGGCATGAAAGTGATCGTATTCGGATCGGCGGCTGCTGCTAAAGGCAGACAATCACGTCACTCTTCAGGTAAAACTATTTTTGACCTTGCCGATATTATTGTGGATACATGTGCTCCTCTTGAAGATGCTTCAGTTGTCCTTAAGAACCATCAGGATAAGATAGGACCGGTTTCCACAATGGCTTTTATAACCTGCGTCTGGATGACTATTACCACAGTCGCAGAGATCCTGGCTGACAGGGGAGTAAAGCTTTACATTCATCCATCTCATAATGTTCCGGGGAATGAAAATGCCAGGGTGCGCCTTGATGAAGCACTCTCGGAATATAAAAGGAGAGTTGCAGGAGTATAAAATACCTATATTTTCTTTAGCAGATCCATTCCGAAGCCAGGCTTTGAAGAGGGGATGAGCTTCCCTTTTTTAAGTTTATAATCTGTAAAGTCAACATCATCAGAGGTACAGGTAACTCCCTCGATGGTCGCTGTAGATCCGAATGCCCCTGCAAGTTGGGCTATATAGTTGGTCTTTAAAGCAATACCCCAGGCATGAGGGGAGGATAGAAGTCCCATCCGGACAATTTCCTTAGTGAATTTTATCCATTTCGTAAATCCAAGACTTACGATATCATGAAGATAAACGTTAATGATATTTTGTGATCCAAGCTGCTTCAGGACTGTTTCATCCGGATTTGCTTCGCCATCTGCAAGAAGAGGATTGAGGTTATGTGCCCGCAGCCACGAATACAATTTTGCATAATCTTCAACAGTCTCATGAAAAGGTTCCTCGATCCAGAACAGGCTGATCCCCTCTATTCCTTCCATATATCTCAGGAATTCATTTATTGTGAATCCGTTATTGCCGTCAACAAGAATATCGCAGTCAGGGAAGGCATTATGTACAAGCTTTGTCACTTCTATATCTCTTTGTAACCCTTTTTCTTTTTCCATCCATTTGTTACCCCGGCCTATTTTTAACTTGAACTGGCGGTAACCGTAATCATAATCCCATTTGCACTCCTCGAGTATTTTATCCGGTCCGGCAGGATTCGAAGCCGGCTCGAGATCGTCGAAGTAGATCATGCCGGTGTAGCAAAGCTGGGTTTTCGGTCTTCTTCTTCCCAGAAGCCGGTAAACAGGCATTTGGAGGATTCTGCCTGCAAGATCATGAAGTGAAAAGTCAAATGCTTCAAACTCGGGAGTTTTAACACCAGATAATGGAGAAATAAGGTCAGCAACGCTTTTACCCCTTATAAGTCCGAACTTCTCTGTCAGGATTTTTTCGGAACCTCTGTTAAGTCCCCATCCTGAAGCACCCTGTTCTGTATATAAAACATGTACGGGGGCTGTCTGGCCTGATCCGTGAATATCCCTTACCGAGTTCTTACCTACCTGGCGGGGGTAATTCAATCTTACTGTTGTGAATTTGATATCTGAAATCTTCTGATACTGAAGGTCGGTTGATCTGCGAAAATTCTGCAAACCTGACAAATCTGCCCCGAGAAATCCGGCAGCAGCTCCTGCACCGGCGAGTTGAATAAATTTGCGTCTTTCCATGGTCGGTTTTTGAAACAGGGATTAACAATGGTTTTCTGAAAAAATTCCGGGCAGGTGTTAAAAATACTTTCTGAATTTATCACCTACCTTGAAATAAGTATATTTCCCGGCATCTTCACCCTCCATATGCACAGAATCTCCCCGGGTTTCATAGGTACTGTGTTCTCCGGCAACCTGTGAGAAATAGACATCATATTTTTTCCCATTTTCATCAACCATGATCACATACGCAAGGTTCTGATGAATATCGGATCTTAATGATGTATTGCATATCGGACAAAAAAACTCCAGGAACTCTCCCTTTGTAATTTCAAATGTGTGATGTTTAACACTTGAGTAGTTACCAATCTGCGGACTCAACAATACAAGTCCTGACTGTTTCTTCACGTTCTTCACCTTAAAAATCAGATGATCTCCCACCCTGATATGCCCGGAGCATTTCGGACAAAAAAAATCATTCATAATTTACACCTGTTAAACTGTTTACTGATGATCGCTTCATAAAGGTAGTAATTTAGCCTGAAAGTGTAATCTGAACTTTTATTTGCCTTGCGTTAAAGCTTTTAATAATTTTAACTCATGAATTAAATATAGTAAAAAATGAAGAAAACCCAGCAGATACAAAAATGCCACATAGACATAAAGGTATTAAGTTACACAAAGGGATCTCTCCGGAGGTAAAATGATAAACAATGAGATACTTACTGTTAATTTTAGCTTTAATGAACAGTTTAAACACTGATGCCCAGAAGAAGAGAGCAAGAGATTATGGGATTATTATCGGAATTTTGAATCCGGGTAAAAATAACGCTATTACCGATGTCCCGGGATTAAAAGTTGGTCATGTAACTCTAAAAAAAGGAGATTCTGTTAATACAGGAGTAACCGCAATACTTCCCCATTCCGGCAATATCTTCCAGAACAAGGTACCTGCCGCAATATATATCGGTAACGGATTCGGAAAAATGACCGGATATTCCCAGGTTGAGGAACTGGGGAATATTGAAACACCGGTTGTCCTTACAAATACTCTGAGTGTCCCGGTAGCTGCAGATGCACTGATTGACTATACATTTCGATTTCCTGAAAACAAGAGTGTTAAAAGTGTAAATCCGGTAGTTGGTGAGACCAATGATGGAGGATTAAACGACATAAGAAACAGACATATTACAAAGGAGCACGTCCTTCAGGCAATAACCAGGGCAGATACAGGACCTGTGGCGGAAGGCAACGTAGGCGCCGGCACGGGAACTTCATGCCTTGGTTTCAAAGGAGGCATAGGCACCTCTTCAAGAGTGCTTCCTGAGTCAAGAGGTGGTTATACTATCGGAGTTCTGGTCCAGACAAACTTCGGAGGTATATTGCAGATCAACGGAGTACCGGTGGGGATCGAGCTGGGTCATTATAAATTCAGAGATATAATAAATGAATATAAGGAAGATGGTTCCTGCATGATCGTTATTATGACCGATGCACCACTAGGTCCGAAAAATCTAAAAAGACTGGCAGCAAGGTCGATGTTTGGCATGGCCAGGGCAGGAGGGAGTGCATCAAACAGCAGCGGTGATTTTGCAATTGCTGGTTCGACCGCTGAAGAACTAAGGATCCCATTTCTGTCAGATTCGATGTTTGAGGAATCAAGAGTTCTGAGGAATGACAGGCTGGATGTATTGTTTGAAGCAGTGATTGAAGCAACCGAGGAGGCGATTATTAATTCATTGTTTGCTGCTGAGACGGTAGTTGCCAAAGGAAACGTGCGAGTTGAATCCTTACCTGTGGAGAGAACCCTGGAGATCCTGAGAAAGCATAACAGGTTAAGATAGATATATTCCTGAGGTGAATATCACCACATGAACCAGGAACTTTAAATTTCAGTTATTCAGATACTTTGCGGTAGTATAATTCTTTTGCCTCAATTTTCATTCCCGGATTATGTCCCTGAATTGCAAAATGACCCGATGTGTATTCCTCATCATCGTATGTCATCACTAATTTTTCGTTAATCCAGAACTGTATATGGGTTCCGGTGGCTTTAATGCGGTAGTTGAACCATTCGCCATCTTTGGTCAGCAGTGGTGTGGTTGGTTTCCCTGTAGGTTTTCCGGGTTTCCACAGCCAGCCGGTATGGGCATCCTGACTGTTGCAGATCTGAGCTTCATAACCGCGTGGAAATCCGTTGGGATCGTCTGCCGGTGGATTTGCCCTGAAATAAAATCCGCTGTTGCTGTTTGTCCCGGAGATCCGAAACATCCCTTTTGCCTCAAAATCGGTACAGGCTGCATCAGTATAGATATGACCCATACCATCTTCACCAACAAGGATTCCATCCTGAACAGACCATGTCGCATTTCCACGGACAAACCAACCTTTAAGATCTTTTCCGTTAAACAGGGAGATCCATTTGGGTTGTGCATTCAGGGTACCGGCGAAACTTATCAATATGATTAAAGCCAGTATACTTAGTGATCTTTTCATAATAATTGCATTAATTTAAATCCAACGCATCTAAGTTAATCCTAATTTTACAAACTGTTATATTTGTTAATCACAATTGCATTACGAAAAAGATACTATAACATGTAATACTAACATAAGGTTATTATGAAAAGACGTCAATTTCTTGGAAAAACGCTGGCCGGTACAGCCGGAATAACATTGGGTGCGTCAGGTTTGCTGATAACATCATGCAAAGGAGCTAACGATAGGATTGTTCTGGCCCTTGTCGGTACAGGAGGAAGAGGCCTGCCCTGCATTATCAATTGCTGTAAGGTGAATACAGGTGTTGAGATCAAGGCGGTATGTGACGTAAATGACCAAAGGTCGGCGAGAGGTGTCAGTGAGATTGAGAAACAGCTGGGATATAAGCCTCAGACCACCCGCGACATGAAAGAGGTTTTTGATGACAGGGATATTGATGCAGTATGGGTATCAACACCTGATCACTGGCATGCCCTTGCAACAATATGGGCCTGCCAGGCAAATAAGGATGTTTACGTTGAGAAAACCCCTGATAACTGCATCTGGGAAGGGAGGAAGATGATTGAGGCTGCAAAGCGCTATAAACAAATTGTCCAGGCCGGTTTTCAGAACAGGAGCGGAGCCTACACTGCTTCAGCGCGTGAATTTATTCAGAGCGGACAACTGGGACAGGTTGTGCATATAAGAATATTTAACCTGCTGGGCGGCAGCAAATGGATGTCAAAACCCGATGCAGAGGTTCCGCAGGGGCTGGATTGGGATGCATGGCTCGGGCCCGCACCTGCTGTGCCATATAATCCCGGACGTCAAACCGGATGGGGTGCTTACTGGGATTATAATGTTGGCACCCTGAATGATGCCAGTCACCAGCTCGACCTTGCCCGTATGGTAATGGGCGATCCCGGTCATCCGAAGTCAATGTACGGGTGGGGTGGAAACCATATCTGGGATTCCGAACGGGAGACTCCGGAATTTCAGTCATTCACCTTCGATTATGAGAAATTCACCATGACGTGCGAAAGCGGTAATGCTACAAATTATATGTCAAAAACACCGACAGACATCCGTATGGATCCGAACCGCTTTCCTGAATGGAAGACCAATGCCGACAGAATTGAAATTTACGGGACACTGGGAATGATGTATCTGGGAAGGCATGGCGGAGGATGGCAGGTATTTGGACCCAAAGAACAGCTTGTGGCACAGGGCGGAGGCATACACCCCGACAAGGAGCACCAGATCAACTTTATCGAGTGTATCAGGAACCGGAAACAACCCAATGCCAGCATTGAACAGGCACATCTGAGCGCATCACTTGTACATCTGGCGAATATTGCATATCGTACAGGTAATAAACAGCTTTTATTCGACGGACAAATCGAAAAGTTCATTGATAACGATGAAGCCAATAAATTATTAAAAGTATCTTATCGGGATAATTATAAGGTCCCGGAGAAAATATGATATCATTATGATACTATTATGATATCATTTCAAAAAACATTAAAGCATCAGGCGGTTAATAAAAAACAGGAAAATAAAAATTAATATGGCAAGCGCAAACGATAAGGTAGTTCTGGCATTAATAGGTGCCGGTGGCCGTGGAACAGTGGTTATCCTGGATATGCAGAAATGTCTCCCCGGTGTGGAAGTGAAATATGTATGCGAGGTCGACAAGGAGCGTGGTGGCAGAGCAATATCCGAACTGGAAAAACAGCAGAATGTAAAACCGATATGGGTTGAAGATATGCGTCGTACCTTCGAAGATAAAGATGTTGATGCGGTAGTTGTATGTACTCCTGAACACTGGCATGCGCTTGCAACAATATGGGCATGTCAGGCAGGAAAGGATGTATTTGTTGAAAAGAACATAAATATGACAATAAATGAAGGGCGGAAGATGATTGAGGCCGGTAAAAAATATAACAGGCTGATTCAATGCGGTTGGCAAAACCGCAGTGCCCCTTACAACATGGAGGCACGCGACTATATCCGCAGCGGAAAGCTTGGTAAAATTGCCCTGATTAAAACATATGGCATGGTGGGAGGACACAAGGCCTGGATTCTGAAAGAGGATGAACCTGTACCTCAAGGACTGAACTGGGACATGTGGCTGGGTCCGGCTCCACTGGTACCTTATAATGTTAGCCGTCATAAAAGCTATAACGAATGGTGGGTTTATTCCTGTGGTCTGAACCTGGCCGATTGCAGCCATGCAATCGATCTGACACGCATGGTCATGGGTGATCCGGGGCATCCAAAATCTGTTTTCTGTACCGGTGGGCGTGTATTGTTCGACGACGCCAGGGAAATTCCTGACAACCAGACAATAACTTATGATTTTGGTGAGTTTCCAATGACAGTTGAAACATCAATTTACGGGGATTATTTAGTGAAAGCATCAACTAAAATCAGATACACCCGTGAACTGTTCCCTAACTGGCCGTTTAATGGTGACCGTATAGAAATATACGGTACTGAGGGTGTAATGTACCTTGGAAGGACAGGAGGAGGATGGCAGGTATTTGGCACTGATTCAGAAATCATAGCTCAGGGCTATGGCTATCAACCGGATGTGGAACATCAGCAGGATTTTATAAGGAGCATCCGTACCCGAAAAACTCCCAATGCCGATATTGAAACCTGTCATAAGAGTGCAACCCTGGTGCATCTGGCCAACCTGTCGTACCGCGTTGGCGAAAAGCAGCTATTTTTTGACGCAGCAACTGAAAGAGTCACAAACTCCGAAGAAGCCAATGAAATATCCAAAGGGAGCTACAGGCAGGGTTTTGAACTACCGGAAATAGTCTGATACACCGGTTCTGTCTGCCCGGTCAGTCTGGGAACACGGAGAAGCCCGGGTTGAACCGGTAAGTGAAGGTGTTACGACTGCAAAAAATGTTTTTGATTCAATGTATATCTCTGTTAGCAAGCCAAAGCCAAAACTGATAGATAAGACCAAAATTGAAGAAATCTGAAAAATTTTAATCTTAGTGAGATGAAAAACCCACAGAACAATTCACAAGTAACCCCTCCCCGGCAATTGAGCCTTCTGAAAAAAAATAAGTTCCGTGTTCATTTGCCTTTCCGTACGACAAAACAGAAGTCTCAGCATGCTGTCTTTGAAGCCGGAGTTTCGGAAAGCCGACGCACCATGCTGAAGCAGATGGCTTTACTTCCCTTTCTCGGAAGTTTTGGCTGGGCATGTCAGACCGGTGAGGATGAGTTCATCGAGATACCACTCAGTGAAGTAGAAGGAAAAATGCCCATGGGTATTCTGGCAAAAGGGAAAACGCCGGTCAGCCGGTTGATAATGGGCACAAATCTCTTTTCGGGAAATGCTCATGCCAGGGATCTGATATACCCGGGCCCCCTTATGAGAGCCTATAACACTGAAAAGAAAATTCTGGAGACTTATTTGCTGGCCGAAAAGGCTGGGATAAACCTCTTTTTTTTAACTACTATTTTAAGCAAGAACAGGGATATGTTCGGCAGCAATATTCAAACCTGGAAAAATGTGTCACCGACAAAAGAAGATATTTACGGTCAGGTAGACCAGGTAATCGATCAGGGAGTGGATTATGTTTTTATCCAGGGGGCAGCGTGTGACATGAGGATAGCTGCCGGTGAAGTCGATGTGGTGCTGAAATGTCTGGATTACATAAAGAAGCAGGGCTACCCGGCAGGTCTTGGAGCTCATACTATCCAGGCGATGCAGGCTTGTGTAGACGCGGGAGCAGACCCTGATTTTTACTATAAGACCATGCATCACGACAAGTACTGGTCAGCTCACCCTAAGGAAAACCGATATCCTTATTTATGGAGTTCAAATATAAGTGAAGATCACAACAAGTTTCACGACAATATGTGGTGCCTGTTTCCTGAGGAGACGATAGCTTTCGTGCAGAAAGCCCAAAAACCGGTTGTTGGATTCAAGGTGCTTGCAGCCGGAGCCATCCCTCCAAAGGATGGTTTTCAGTGGGCTTTTGACAACGGAGCAGATTTCATCGAGGTTGGCATGCTGGATTTCCAGATCATTGATGATGTAAACCAAACCATACGCAGCGTTGAGCAGGCCAAAAACAGAACCCGGCCCTGGTTTTGGTAGAACATGAAAGGCAACTATTCAGAACCTTTCCTCCGTTCCTTCTTCAAAAACAGGGTGACCGGAGCCAACGATAAGATACGGGTAGGGTTCATCGGTGTCGGTAACCGGGGAACACAGGTCCTACACCTGTTCATTAACGAACCAGACTGTGAAATAGCAGTATTATAAATCTTAAAGTAATGAAAAAGTTTTGTGCGGCTATTTTCGTATTGTGCCTTGCTTTAATGGTCACTTCATTCAGTGCAATACAATTTCAAAACAGTTTATCAGATCCGGTGTCAAATAATGGGGACGATAGTTATTTATATCAGGAAATGTCAAACTCCGGGGACCCGGTCAAGACTGATACTCTGAGAATATTTGAAACTGCAGAAGAACAGCTTATGGGTCGCCGGATATTTTCTGACTTTGTCCGGGCTCACATTGACAGCCTCGTGGAAAAGAGAAAGTCAGAGCTGGCCCTGTTGAAAACTCCTGCTGATTGGAGAGCACGGCAGTCAATGATCCGGCAAAGATTACCGGAATTCTTTGGTGAATTTCCTGAAAAGACTCCCTTGAATGCAAAAACTGTCGGTAAAATCGATCGTGAAAATTACATCATAGAAAAAGTGATATTTGAGAGTCAGCCGAAATACTATGTCACTGCTAATCTGTATATCCCAAAGGGACGCAAATTCCCGTTGCCGGGGGTTGTGTTCCCTTGCGGGCATAGTGATGACGCAAAAGCATATGGTCCTTATCATATGTCAGGACTGGGGCTGGTGCATAAAGGATATGTGGTTCTGGTTTATGATCCGATGGGTCAGGGTGAACGCTCGGAATATTTTGATGCCAGCACTAAGCAACCTGTTGTTCGTAAAGGAGTTGATCAGCACCATTATTTTGGTAAACCTGCCTTTCTGACAGATTGGACTCTTTCCGGGTTGCGTACCTGGGATGCTATCAGGGCGGTGGATTACCTGGAATCAAGGCCTGAAGTAGATAAGGACATGCTGGCAGCTGCAGGCTGCTCGGGAGGAGGACAAATGGCTTTACTGATAACAGCGGTAGATGAACGGATCAAAGTCTGCGCAGCTTCTCATCCGGGAGGAAGTATGGAGAATACTTATTTATTGGATTCAGGCCATGATCTGGTTGACAAAGAAATACTTAGTCTTATCCCTCCAAGGCCTCTCAGGATAATTATTGGTATTGAATCCGGTGAAGAACCGGGTCACAGGGAAAAGCTTGAAGATATGCAACTTTTTTATGAAGGTCTGAGAGCAGGTAAACAAACCGGTGAGATTGATATGGTGCCGGGGATTCATTCAATGAACCGATCAAATCGTGAGTCAGCCTACGAATGGCTAAATAAGTGGCTTGATAAAGAAGCAGAAGGTAAGGCGGAGACTCTTCTTGAACCTGAGACAATAGAAGCACTCTGGTGTACTGAAAGCGGGAACACCATAATTTCACCTGGAGGTGAAACAGGACAGAGTTTAAACGCTAAACGTGCCGGACAGATTTACAAACCGGAAGTGAATTTAACCAGGCTTAAAGAACGAATTGCTTCGCGAACTGGTTTAACTTTACCGGTAAATAGCCTGGTGCCGCAGGTAAACTTATTTGAAACCTTTACATACGAAGATCTCTATATTGAAGAGCTGACGTATGAGAGTGAGAAGGGTATAATTATTCCCTCGCTGTTGATAAAACCAAAAAATGCAAAACCCGGGAGCAATATTTATATATATGCTTCTGATAAAGGGAAACCGGATAAATACGAGATATCCAATTTGCCATTTCTACTGGCGAAAAATGGATCTGTTGTGTTGGCAATCGATGTTCGCGGGATTGGAGAAACGAGTCCAACACCGCCATTAAGTTTGAACAAATTTACCGGCTATACTCCATTGTTATGGCAACATGATGTTCTGGCTATAAAAAGTGCCGGTTTTGGCCGCTCAACCTTTGGAATGAGAACCCTTGATCTGATAAGGGGAATAGATTTTATTAAATCGCGTGATGATCTGGAAGGAAGGAAGATAGTTGTTGTCGGCGAAGGATCAGGAGGACTCTGGGCACTGCTTGCCACGGCCTGTGATCAGCGTATTGAGGGTGCAGTGACTGTAGGTATATTACCCTCATATTTGCAGCTTATTAAAAATCAATATTATAATGTCTGGGGGTACTTTTTTGTTCCGGGTGCATTGCGTGACTATGATATACCGGATCTGGCCCGACTGGTATCCCCAAAACCCCAGGTTTGGATCAACCCTGTAAATGGCATGGGCGAAACACTCAGTTTCAAAGACGCATCTTTGATTATAGGCTCTTATAAAAAACTTAAAATCATAACCCGCGATACAAAATCTTCTGAAGATTTAATAAAATATATTATAACAATTTTAAATTAAGGGGTTTATCTGAAATCAGATAGTTATAACATTTAAAGCTTAGTTTTTTCAATAAACCTTGAATAAACATAATCAAAGCAATGGAACAAAAATTTAAAATCAAAAATGTAACTGAGATGTACCTCATTTTCAGTCTCCTCTGCTTGTGTTCATCTGTGACTTATGGCCAGATCCCTGACATGAAGATGGCCAAAAAGTACGGATTGACGATCCTGCCTCCGGATGAAAAGATTGAACCGGCTCCTGAATGGCTTCAGAAAGCTGATATGATCACAATGAATAAAGGTGTATGGGAAGGATATAAGATGACCCTGAAAGATACTTTAATGACCCGTATAGTAAGGATAAGGGCTCAAAACGGTCCATTGGAGAAAACGGAGCAATACCCGGTTGAAACAATCAGTTCATTTGACGGATCATTGATAAAGGGAGTATCATTGATCTCTCATGTGCCGCACAGTAAGAAGGCTTATGAAGAGGCCCATAAGCAGGGTTTCAGAGTCATTCCATATGTTCATTTTACGGATATTCATACATTCTATGCCGATCAGGATGTTTTTATGTTCCAGCACCCTGAGGTCCTTTTAAAGGATGAGAATGGCAAATGGGTGCACATACCCATGGATGGCTCCGACAGGGCATTCCGTTTCCTTACCTGTGCCAACAGTCCGGGTTATTGGAGGCTTTCCCTGGCTTATGTTAAAAAGATGATGGACTGGGGTGCTGACGGAGTCTTCATCGATAATGTCGGCAACCGGCGACCCTGTTTTGCTCCAAAGTTCAATTCCGGCCCCGGAAACCCTGAGTTCCTTCCATATGTTCATGAACATCTTTTCCCTGATACTACAGAATCTTATGCCTGGGATCGTATGCTTCAGACTATCCGTACCCTGGTAAAAAGTTACGGAGAAGACAAAATTGTTATTCTCAATTCAGGAATAGGCACTCCCTTTCAAAAAAATGGTGATTGTTGCATGTGGGAATCATTTATCTATAGCTGGGCCTGGGAAGGCAGACGTCAGACGTGGGAAGATGTGAAAAAGAGAGCTCAGGACAATTCCTGGTTTTTACAGGCAGGAAAAAGAATAACAGCATTGTCCTTTCTTGATCCAGGGCGCAAAGAGGCAAAAGATGACGCTTTCTGGGCATTTTCTGCAGCCCGTCTGGTTGATTTTATCTGGTGGGCTGATTTGAACGGTACAGGTGCAGAATCTCTGTATCAAGCTCATATGGGAAAAGGATTTGAACCTTTTAAAGAAGCTAATGGTCTGGTATACAGGACATATGAAAATGGCATGATCGTTCTTAATGACGGTACGGAGGACCAAATTGCAGAGTTAAGTCTGCCGGTCGCCTTCAGGACCAGGCGATTGATGGATCTGTATAATAACTCTCAGCTTATTCAGGTTAAAAGCAATAAGGTTAAGGTTTCCATGCCAAAAAAGAGTGCAAGAGTGTATCTTTTACCTCAAAACCTTTAGCAGGCACAATTTTGATTTAACATGTTAATGTTTCATAATCTATGAAAAAAGAAGAAATTCAACTGGCGAATAATTCCTTCCTTTTAAAGAGCCTGCCACTATTTGCAGCAGCATTGTTTTCCTTAAGTATTTCAGATGTGCTGGCCCAGGAAAACAAAATCTGCATTGTCGTGACCAGAGAATATCCCGGAAGAGATCCTGTAATGTGGGACGGACTCTATGCTGCAAGCGATGGCAAAGTATATTCGGCCTTGATTAATGAAGGAGAAAGCGCACATTTCTATGTTTATGATCCTGATACAGAAAAGAATATCCTTCTTTGCGATATGGCTGATTTCCTTGGTGAAAGAGGCAAGGGAATCAGGTCAACCGGAAAGATCCATAACAAACCCGTTGAAGATAATGAGGGCAATATTTATTTTGTAACGATGAGTAACGGCAGCGGCCCGAATACCTTTGATTACACGAGCTGGAAGGGAGGACACTGGATGAAATATAATCCTGGAAAAAACGAGATGGAAGATATGGGCCTGGTTGATCAGGGAATAGGGTGTTATCCATTGGCTATTGACAGAAATCGCGGATTTCTTTATGGTATTGGATTTACAGGATATTTTTACAGATTTGATCTGAAAAGCCGCGTTACTAAAAACTTTGGACGTGTCAGTAATTGGGATATTTGTCGTGACATTTTCTGTGATGATGAAGGGAATGTCTACATGAGTAATCCGACATCACAGGTAACAATGTACGATGTTAAAAAAGAAAAAGTCTGCGAAACATCGCTTCGTACGCCCTATGATCCTTCCATTTTCCCGGCACAATTGAGGAATCCGATGATTGACCGGACTAATATATGGCGCGCTGTTGAATGGGAACCGGTTGACAAAGTGGCTTATGGTGTGACATGTGGAAGCGGTTCGATCTTATTCCGTTTTGATACGCATGATGGTCCTGAGGGTAAAATAACTCCGCTGGTGAAAATGTGTGACAGCAAGTTCTTACAGGGTGACCCAAAAGACATACCTTATTCCACACTGGCCTTTGCCGTGGACAGCCGGAACAAGCGGGTCTATTTTGCTCCGTCAGCAAGAGGTTTCTCTATTCAAAGGTATGAAGAAACCTATGGCAGTAAAGAAGGCCATCACTTAATTATGTATGATATTAAAACTGATAAGCGGGTCGATCTGGGGATTATGCAGACAGCTGACGGGCGTAAAATTTTTGGCAGCGAGGCAGCTTCGGTAGCTCCGGACGGAACAGTCTATATCTGTGGCCAGGCAGAGGTTAAAGATAAAAAGAGCGGAACCCGGATGATCGGGGATATTCCCGCTGCATTACATTTGATAATATACAAACCTCAGATGAAGTAACTCTGACATTATTGATTATAACTTATAGAAGAGATAAAATGATCACAGCAAAGACAAAAATATCTGTCGCCAGCTTTTTAATCCTTGGGGCCTTGTGGCCAGCCAGTTATATTTTTTCTCAGGATTGGTCAAAACCGGTTATTAAAAATCAGCAACGTGTCGACCTGAGAGATCTGGGCTATCCAATGGTCAATGAAATTCCTGTTAACAGCAGTGCTATTACATCACTTTTAACAGCAAGAGATGGGATCATATACGGTGGCACATCCGGAGATGAATCCTATCTCTTTTTGTTTGATCCTGCTATAAATAAGGTAAGGCACCTGGGTAAGATACCTGGACACACCGGTATTCACCACTCTCTGGTTGAAGATAAGCATGGCAACATTTTTATTGGCACAGGGAAGAATATGTTTGAAGAGGTGACATTATCCAGATGGGGCGAAGGAGATGATAAACTTGATGTTACATTATGGAAGGATATAAAAAAACATTTCAGCAACTATCCGGGAGGTCACCTCTTCTGTTACCTTCCCGCTGCCAGCAATATAAATGTCAAGCTTCCGGATATGAATTGCGAAGCCGAAGATCTGGGTATGCCTCTGGCCAACAATTCTATCTATGCGCTCACGATTAATCCACAGGGTGATGAGATCTACGGTCTGACCTACCCTGACGGGCATTTCTTTATATATAATATTGCCCTTAAGAAATTTACGGATTTGGGGGAAATTGACCGGCAGAAAGTATATCATGGACCTGAACGGCAATGGAGAACACTGCCCAGGGCTCTTATATGTGATAATTCAGGCAGGGTTTTTATGTCCGGAAACAATGGGATGCTGATGTATTACGATCCGGATTCCAAAAAGCTTGTTTCGACGAAAATTGAAGTCCCCGGAGACTATTATTATATGCAGTTTTATGAAGATTATACCGCTGTTGAGTATTTTGCCAAAGACCCAAAAGGTCTGATCTACGGAGGTACAACAGATGGTTACCTTTTCTCTTTTGATCCACTTGCAATGCAACTTAATAACCTGGGAAAAGTAAGGGAATCAAGACGCCTCAGATGCATAACTGTGGGGAGAGACGGGAAAGTGTATCTCATGGCCGGAGAAATATCAACTACAAGACCTTGCCAGTTCTATTCCTATTCACCTGAACCCGGTAGTTTTGAAACACTGGGACTTTTAATAGCTGATCGAAGTCCATATTATTACTGGCGGGGTCAGCAATTTGACTGCATGACTACTGGCCTTGACGGGACAATTTACCTGGGAGAAAGCGAACGAAAGTCACATTTGTTTCTCTATATTCCGGCAGAAGATGAATTCTAAGGGAAAAATATTCTTCTCCTCCGGCACAAAAGGGACCTCCTCATATATAAATAACTTATGAACTCTCAACCAGCGATCCGGATACAATGAAAGAGGTTAATAACCGTAATTTGAAGTTTTTTATATGAATTGATCTGAAATTTCTTACAATTATTATTTTCAAATGTGATAACAAAGTTTCATGATTACTAACGCTCTTTCTAAAGACTGATTTCCAAAACTTCATAATCTTCTATAACCGGCAGAACAACAGAAATCGAATCTCCTTTTACTGCAAATTGTAAATTTCTTCCAAGGCATAAGGCTTTTACACTTTTTGCAACTCCTTTAAGGGGAATATCAATCTTCAGATTAGTGCAGGGAATAATCTTTTGAATTGGCCTTTTCATCTCAGAAGTAAAATTTATCAGGTAAAGAAAAATCGAATTTCCTTTTTTTCTCAGGTTCACTTCTATTGAGGAGGGAACATTTTCAAGTCTGATTAATTGTTCACTTAAACCGGAAACAAGATTGAAAAGGATCTGATAATATTCAGGGTAGTGAAATTTAAATAAAGTACCCCCAAATGTACCGGCAAGAAAAATTGATTTCCCTTTTCCATAATTATTTTCAACAATAAAAGGGAATTCCGAAACTTCCGGGCTTCCGGCATAGCTCCCCGGCAACGGCTTACAGAAAAATACGGGAACATTTGCCTTCGATTTTAATTTTAAGCCATATGTGGGCGCATAAATATTGTTGAAATAATATTTCCTCCGTTATTCACAAATTCTCTTATTTTACCCGCCTCTACTTTCCCTAAACAGGCAGCATTCGGGGAAATTATCAGATCAAATTTATTAAGATCTTTATTAATAGCTTCTTCATCAAGCACATCAAAAGTAAAGTGTCCTCTTGAAAGTCCGTCGTAGAATCCATAAAATTCCTCTCCCAGGTTTCCTGCCTTTGCAACACTTATTTCTTTCGTAAAATCAGTCAGGGGAACTGAAGATCCGGTATAATAATTACCTGTTTTTTGCGGCCATACAAGGGCGATCTTTGCCAATGATTCTGTTCTGAAAAAAGGATCCGGATTTTCTTTAATAAACCTGTTGTATTTTCTGATAACATCCATTTCTTTTTCATGAAAATGTGGTGTATCGCATATTGCCAGCCATACATTTGCCTGGTGGGTAATCGTCTGACTGTAAAGAATGCTGATCTCTCCGGGAGGAAGTGTTGAAAACGTCCAGGGTCCTTGTTTTGCCGCATCAAAAACCACAGTCGGTTTTCCATCTGCCTGTGTTTCCAGCAGCTTAGCCACCGCCCCCGGCTTATAAACCGGTTCAGTTAATTCTCCATACAAAAATCCGCCCTCTGCACCCAGAATATCAGTCTCCTTTATGATTTTGCGATTGTCTCTTCCTGTCGGCCATGAAGGAGCAATAGTATTCCCGTTCATATACAGGAGAATCTGCGGATTGATCTCTTTAATTATTTTGTTTGAGTCCCTTAAGAAACGTGCAATGCTATCAGATTGAAATTCAATGATATCTTTCCAATCAGCGCTATCACGCCTGGAAGACAATCCCGTTTTTGGAGGTATTTCTTTTAAGTATTTTCCCTTGAATAATTTCCTGCATGACTCGCAATAACATGTGTTGGAAAAGAATATTGGCCCGTCATAAAAAACTCCGTCAATTTCATAAGAAGCAAGTTTTCTTACAGTCTGAAAAACCTCTTCTCTCCAGGGGCTGTTAATGCAGAAAGAAGAGTCTATAGTGTATACAGTCTCAATAGGTTTTCCATCATCTTTAATTTGCTGCCAGTCAGGATGTTGTCGCGCATAAGTATGTTCTATCGCATGCACATTATAATAAATAACTACTTTAATTTCACGTTTATGCGCTTCTTTGAGATAATCTATTAATGAATCGAAGTAGACTTTTTTACCCCCGTACAGGTTATGTACATCCAGAAAAGATGTTCCCGGTGAGGTCTCAATAAACCTCACCAGGTGCTCCATATTTGCACCCAGCCCCTTTAACAAATCCGCTTTTTCTCCAAATTCATATCCTTCTTCCAGCTCAACAATTCTTAAAGGTTCTTTCTCCCACCACTTATCTTCTTTGCCCGGACTTTTTATAAAAGAACCCGGAAGAATTGTTAAACCTGCGGCTACGGCCCCGGTTGTTCCTATGAATTCCCGGCGGTTAATGCTTTTTAAATTCTCTTTCATACCAGGTAATTTAAATTTCATGATGAACTGATAAAATATTGGTAAATGTATTTTACTTTTATATAAATGAAAAGTATTAAATCATTGTATCATGGACAGAAAGTCGTTTTTACAAAAATCTGTAATTGGCGGGGCTGCAATAGGGTATTCGGGATTGATGAGCAGCGGATCATTTGTTAATCCAAAAGAAGCCTTTTCCCGGCCATCTGATTTAAGGATCACTGATATTCGCGGAGCCACACTGGCAGCCATCTACGACTTCCCTATTATTAAAATTTATACTAATCAGGGTATTGTCGGTCTTGGTGAAGTAAGGGATGCAGGCTGGATCGCTCAGGCATTGATGCTGAAGCCCTATCTGATAGGTAAAGATCCGCTTGATATAGAGACAATTCTGATGAGTATCCGTCATCTTACCGGACCTGGCAGATATGCCGGCGGATATGCTGCTGTGGATATTGCCCTGATGGATCTTGCAGGGAAAGCTCTCGGGGTACCGTGCTGGAAACTGCTGGGAGATAAGATACGGGATAAGGTCGGGATATATGCCGATTGCCCGACAGTTCTGCAGGAAGAGAATCTGAAATCAATGATGAAAAGAAGACTGGACCTGGGATTAAAGCACTACAAAATTGATCTGACTCCCGCCTTAATCAGAAATGTTGAAGGAGCAATTGCGAACAATCTTCCGACACGGAAAGGACTTGAGAAGTGGGGACAACATGTCCTGACAGCCCGTAATATTATCGGGTACGATGCTAAGTTAGGAGCTGACCATTTTGGCAATATGACCGTTGAAAGCGGCATCGAACTTGGTAATTTTATGGCGGATCCGAAATACAACCTGGCATATATTGAAGATGTTATTCATTTCACAAGATTTAATGCGGTCAATCTTAACAGGCAAATTACTGCAGGTTCTAAAACTCCTACTCTTAATGGAGAGGATATATACAGTCTTGAGAATTTTAAACCATGGATCGAGCAAAATACTGTTAGTATCATACATCCCGATCTTCTGACCTCCGGGGGAATGATCGAGACTAAAAAAATAGCAGATTATGCTTATCAGTACGGGGTAAGAACAATGATGCACTGTGCATCTTCCCCTGTTGGTGTTATGGCCAATGTACACACTGCTGCAACAATAAAGGAGTTTATCTCCCTTGAAAGTCATACCATTGAAATGCCCTGGGTAAATGATCTGGTTAAAGGTATTCCAAAGCCGATTATTCAGAATGGTGTTATCCCTGTTCCGGATACTCCCGGTCTGGGTATTGAATTTATAGATGAAGTTGCGGAGAAATACCTCAGGGAGCCGAAGTACCTTGCATATAAATCCGGATTGTTTGATCCGACTCCCGAATTTGATAAGCCACTTACTATGGTGGAAGCCAGGGAGAAGAAGATAATTGGCGGATATCATCAGAGTGGTGGCCCATGGTGGCATTTCAATGATGATGGAGTTTATGCAAATCAGGGAGGATCAAATTAATGAAAAGATTTATCCGCCATTATATTAGCTTTCTGATTTTATTCCTGGCATTAACCGGGAATGTCAGATCACAATATCTTCAACGGTCTTTATCTGCGCTTCCCGAATTCAAAACGGAAGTGTCTGCAGGAACAGCGCATTATATGCCTCTTTTTGGTACAGGAGATGATAGCTCGGCAATCATCAAAGGAATAAGCAGGTACGGTTATCTTATTATCGATCCGGGTGGTATGAGTAATGCTGTAAAATATGAAAATGAGGAACATATTCTATTTATTCTTGGAGGCACCGGTATTCTTCAGTGTGGCAAAGAAAAAGTACCTGTAAGCAAGAACGATTTTATGTATATCCCCGGGGGGATGAAATATAAAATTTCTAATCCACGTGAGCAATCGTTGTCACTTATTGTCATGGGGTTTAAGCTCCTCCCGGAAGGTTGTATCAGGAAATCATCAGGATTAATGATAGCAAATACAGATGAAGTTAAATTCCAGATTCTGCCCTCTCATGGGCCGACGACTCAATTTCAACTGCTTCTGGGAACTACTGAAAGTACCAGAGACAGGCTTGCAGCAGCCTGTCAGGTTACAAGTTTGTTCATTATGGACTTTGCAGCAGGTGGTACAAATAATCCTCACAGGCACAACAATGAGGAAGAGATTTACTTAATACTCCGTGGCTATGGAGATATAGTAACCGGCAAAAGACCTGATGGTGGTGAAATACGCCATCCTTCGACAGAAGGCGATGTGTATTTCTTTTCACCAAACGCACTTATTGGGTTTTACGGCGGTAATAATCAGGATGAAGAACACGCAAGAATTCTAGCTGTTAGATTTAAATATCCTGATTCTATAATTGTTTCTCCCTGAATCAGAATAAAGTTGACTTTGGAATAAACAAGGTTTAACGTTATATTGGTAGCTTTTAGAGACCCATGATGTGGATGCGTCCCTGGAGCCGGGTAGCGGCGATCTGTTAAATCGTATCAGCTTATACTGCATCTTTTGCTAATTTTACATTATAAACAAATAATCATAGCAAATTTTTAAAGATATTTTCAGATCAGAAATAAACATGATAACCAGGAAATGAAAATTAACCGAAGAAAATTTATAGCAACAACAGTAACCACGATTGTGGGAATTCCTTATTCAGGAATTACTTTGCTAAAAGATAAATTCAAACCGGTAAAATTTGGAATATTTACAGACTCTCATTATGCAGAAAGAGAACCTTTAGGCAACAGGTATTATAATGAATCAATTTATAAAATGTCGGAATGCATCGATCTGATGAATGAGCAGAATGTAGATTTCCTTATTGAGCTTGGCGATTTTAAGGATCAGGGAAATCCGCCCGGAGAGGAAGAGACTCTGAGATTTCTTGGCACTATTGAAAAAGAATTCAGCCGTTTTAAAGGTCCGCGTTATCATGTATTAGGCAACCACGATCATGACAGCATTTCAAAGCATCAGTTTATGGATGGAATTTCTAATACAGGATTCTCTAAAGCTTCAGGGTTTTACTCTTTTAATATCAATTCCTTTCATTTTGTTGTACTCGATGCCAATTAT